>NZ_JBHFLM010000238.1:0-97292 GCF_041928655.1 Pelatocladus sp. BLCC-F211
ATTGTTGCAGAGAAATAAATGGTTCTTTGTAGGGTGGAATAAATTTATCTGCTGTTTTTCCTAGTGATAAAGGTTTAACACTACATTGTCCGACTACTTCTGGCGCCGAAGCGTAATACATACCACCCGGATTTTTTGCTATTTCTTTTAAAGCCTCTGTGGTAGTTGGGATAAATTGAACGTTCGCACCAAATTTTTTTCCTTCTAAGACGTTTTCATCAAAAAATTCGACCGTACCTCCTTCTTGCAAACGGCGGGAGTAAGGCGTAATCTCTAAATTTGGTCCACCTACTTGTTGCCAATTGGTGATTTTGCCAATATATATATCTTTGAGTTGGTTAACAGTTAAACCAGGGACATTAAGATTAGGATGAACTGCGATCGCAATACCATCAATTGCGACTGGAATTTCTTTTAATTTAAAACCTCGCTGTTGTGCTTTTTGGTATTCTTCGTCTTTAATTGGACGTGATGATTGAGAAAAAGCTAACTGGTTATCTAAAAGCATCTTTATCCCAGTTTCCGAACCTGGAGCGCCTATAGTTGGATCAGTATAGCGTAGTTGAAATTGCGGAAACACAGTTTGGATTTCTGTATCAAGATTTTTACGAATGGGCGCCCAAGTGGTGCTACCACCATAGTGAAACAATCCAGAAGGGACACTTGCTAATTCTGCAAAAGTCTCAGCAGTGGGCTGTTTAATCGGTTCAGATAAATTATTTTTAGCCTTGAAGAATTTAATTCCGGAATTATTAGCTAACCATAAAAAGACACCACCTACCAGCCCTAGCGTAATTACTAGAGTCAACAACAAAACAGTGGTTTCATTTTTTCGAGACATAAAAAATTTTTAATTATCGCTGTTAAAGCAAATTCTCACTTTAATGTGAATCGATATAGCTTAAGATTTTGTGAATTATTCAGAAATTAGAAGAAAATTGTCGAGTACCGAGAAATTTGTCGTCAATACAGCTTGTGCTTTGCTTGTCCTTGTCTTGTAGGAAACTGCAATTGCTGTTTGAGCGTAAAATTCCCCGAATTCGGGGGAGTATGTCAAAATATCTAAGGAACAATCACGACCAATTACCACAACCGGAGATAGTTATGCGACTCCTACACACAATGCTGCGCGTTGGCAATTTGGAAGAATCGTTGAAGTTCTACTGTGAAATTTTGGGAATGAAATTGCTGCGGCAAAAAGATTATCCCGGCGGAGAATTTACTCTGGCTTTTATTGGTTATGGTGAGGAAAGTGACCACACAGTTATTGAATTAACTTATAACTGGGGCGTGGATAAGTATGATTTAGGTAATGCTTACGGTCACATAGCTATCGGAGTCGATGATATTTATGCTACGTGTGAAGAAATTAAAAAACGTGGTGGGAAGGTAGTAAGAGAACCAGGGCCAATGAAACATGGTTCTACGGTTATTGCTTTTGTAGAAGACCCAGATGGGTATAAAGTAGAACTTATTCAACTGGGTACTCAAGGTTCTACTGGCAAACAGGAAGAACAAAAACTTGTAACTCAGTAATTCTGAGACAGAATTGCAGGAGTATAGAATTGAGCGTCAAGCAATGCCGACCATGGAGGATTCATTCGCCAAAAATCTTAGCAGGGGGTTTAGTCGGTTGGGGCATTTTTACCCATACGTGCTTACCCTCAAAGGCGGATTCTCTGGTACTTCAACAGCCACTAGAAACTCAAAACCCTGACTCAAGTCTACAAGCGGCTATCCCAGAGGTGAATACACCCACAAATAAAAAAGTGGAAGTATTACCTCCAGATACTGATACTAGTGCTTGGCAAACAGAGTTTTCGGCGATCGCCAACTCTAATTCGTCAGTACAAAATGAATCGTTTGGTAGTCTGGACGTCAATTCTGATTTGCTAACACAGCAAACCTCTGTCTCAGAATTGTCTGATGTCAAACCTACAGACTGGGCTTATCAAGCATTAAAATCACTGATAGAAAAATATGGTGTCATCTCTGGTTACACAGATGGCACCTTTCGTGGTAATCGACCTATAAGCCGTTATGAGTTTGCTGTAGCTCTAACAGCTACCTTAGATAAGGTATCTGATACTATTGCTGAGATTAAAAGCGATCGCTTTATCCGAGAAGACATGGTTGTCTTACGGCGATTAGAAAAAGAATTTCGTTCGGCTTTGGATGATTTGAATCAACGTGTTGATGGTTTAGAAGCACGCAACAGCGAATTACAAGCACATCAATTTTCTACGACTACGAAACTACATGGTGAAGCGATTATTGCTTTAAGTGATGGTACTGATGCTAATAAAACTGTAATTTCTCGTACGCGTTTAACCCTGTCTACTAGCTTCAATCAACAAGATGTACTTGTGACTCAACTAGAAGCTGGTAACAATGGTGGTGATGCGATTGCTTTGGCACAACAAGACGATGATAACTTGCTAGGAACCACTGGTTTAATTGCCAATGGTGGTGGACTGGATTATGTAGAAGTAGACTCTGATCTCAAGTTGAGACGCTTACACTACACTTTTCGCCCTTCCCAAGATGTAGCGGTGACAGTCGGGGCAAAAATGTCACCACGAGATTTTATTGATCATAATAAATATGCCAATAACGAAGCAGTTGATTTTAGTTCTAGCTTCTTTTTAAATAATCCTCTGATTGTCCAAAATCAAATTGACCGCAATGGGGGTGCTGGTGCTGCTGTGCAGTGGAACCCTGGTGATGGTGAATTTACAGTGCGATCGCTTTACATTGCTGCCGATGCTGACCAACCAAATTCTACCAGCACAGAAGGGGGTTTGTTTGGCGATCGCTATCAAGCCAGTGTGGAAGTTGAATACTCACCCAGCGACAAGCTAGCCTTGAGACTGCAATATACAAAAGCCCTGATCAATAACACCGATATTAACGCCTTTGGTGTGAATGCCGAGTATAACCTCAACCGGAATGCAGGCATTTTTGGACGCTTCGGATTTGGTAATTACAATGGATATAATACCGCCATTGATGAGGATTTAGATTTACATCCGGTGACATGGGCTATAGGTGTGGGTTTCCGTAACCTCTTGCTTCCCGGTACTGTTGCGGGGGTCGCGGTCGGTCAACCTTTTGTCAGCGAAGATTTAGGAAATGCGACTCAGACAAATTATGAAGCCTTCTACAATCTCCAACTTAGTGACAATCTCAGTATCACCCCAACATTTTCACTAGTAACAAACGCCGATAACGATAGTTCTAACGGTACTATTTGGCAAACCACCCTTAGAAGTGTATTCTCGTTTTGAATCGGGGATCGGGGATCGGGGATCGGGGATCGGGGATCGGGGATCGGGGATCGGGGACAACTTCTCAGTTATCAATTATCAGTTATCAGTGATCAAATTAAACTGTTAACTGTTAACTGTTAACTGTTAACTGTTAACTGTTAACTGATTCATGCCCAATCCCCGATTCCTGATCCCTGATTGCTCAAGATTTTGTTGGGTAACGCTCGCGCTCAACCCAACCTACAATTATCCTTAACAGCAACCATATTGCAATACGGTTCAGTTAAGGCTAAAAACTAAAACTAGCGTAGGTTGGGGAGCCAGTGCGTTGCGCTTGTCCCAAGAATTGTAGCACCTGGCGTTTGAGGAACGTAGACGCGCCCTGCGCGGCTGATCGCAGAGTAACCCAACATTATCAAGGCTTTGTTGGGTTTCGCTTGCACTCAACCCAACCTACATTTCTTCTTAACTGAACCGTATTGAACCATATTGGATAAAAAATCTAAAATCTAAAATCTAAAATCCAAAATTGTAAAGATGCAGCCTACAGATCCAGATAAATTTACAGATAAAGCTTGGGAAGGGATTGTCAAATCTCAGGATATAGTACGTGCTTATCAACAACAGCAATTAGATGTAGAACATTTAATTATTGCTCTATTACAACAAGAAAATGGGTTAGCAGCACGAATTCTAAACCGTGCTGGTGTAGATGCTAACCGTTTGCTACAGCAACTAGAGGATTATATCCGGCGTCAGCCCAAAGTTGGCAGAAGCGATCAGCTTTACTTGGGACGCTCTTTGGATACTCTGTTAGATTTAGCCGAAGAAGCAAGAGTGCGGATGAAGGATTCTTACATATCCGTACAACATATGCTGCTGGGTTTTGCGGAAGATGAACGTGTGGGGCGACGGATATTCAAAACCTTTAATCTAGATACTACTAAGCTGGAAGCTGCTATTAAAATAGTTTGTGGTAGCCAAAAAGTGACAGACCAAAATCCAGAATCTCGCTATGAAGCGTTGCAAAAATTCGGTAGAGACTTGACAGAACAGGCAAAAGCTGGAAAACTCGACCCGGTAATTGGGCGAGATGACGAAATTCGGCGGGTGATTCAGGTATTGTCTCGGCGTAGTAAGAATAACCCTGTTTTGATTGGTGAACCAGGAGTTGGTAAAACTGCGATCGCAGAAGCTTTAGCACAACGCATTATCAATGGTGATGTCCCCGAATCTTTGAAAAATCGCCAACTTATCGCCCTAGATATGGGTAGTTTGATTGCTGGAGCCAAATACCGAGGTGAATTTGAAGACCGCCTCAAATCAGTTCTCCGGGAAGTTACTGAATCAAACGGTCAAATTGTCTTATTCATTGATGAGCTACACACCGTTGTGGGTGCGGGTTCCGGGCAACAAGGCTCAATGGACGCTGGTAATTTACTCAAACCGATGTTGGCACGAGGAGAACTACGGTGTATTGGTGCTACTACTTTGGATGAGTATCGTAAATACATTGAGAAAGACGCAGCCTTGGAACGGCGTTTTCAACAAGTATTTGTCGATCAGCCCAGCGTGGAAAATACCATTTCTATCCTACGCGGACTCAAAGAACGTTACGAAGTCCATCACAACGTCAAAATATCAGACTCAGCCTTGGTGGCAGCTGCTACACTGTCAGCTAGGTACATTAATGACCGGTTTTTGCCAGACAAAGCCATTGATTTAGTAGACGAAGCCGCCGCCCAACTGAAAATGGAGATTACCTCTAAACCAGCAGAGTTGGAAGCAATTGATCGTCGCTTGATGCAGCTAGAAATGGAAAAGCTGTCCTTGGCGGGAGAAGAAAAAGCTATACCACAAACCAAAGAGCGTTTAGAGCGAATTGAGCTAGAAATCAGCAATTTAACCGCCAAACAGCAGGATTTGAACGGACAATGGCAAGGTGAAAAGCAATTATTAGAGGCGATTAGCGCCTTGAAGCAAGAAGAAGAAAAGCTGCGGGTACAAATAGAACAAGCAGAACGGGCTTACGATTTAAATAAAGCTGCTCAATTAAAGTATGGCAAATTGGAAGGAGTACAACGCGATCGCGAAGCGAAAGAAACCGAACTCCTGAAAATTCAAAGTCAAGGTAAAACCCTGTTGCGGGAACAAGTCACCGAAGCCGATATTGCTGAAATCGTTGCCAAATGGACAGGAATTCCCGTCAATAATTTGTTGGAGTCAGAAAGACAGAAATTACTGAAACTCGAACACCATCTGCACGAAAGAGTCATCGGACAACAGGAAGCTGTCTCAACCGTCGCCGCCGCTATTCGTCGCGCCCGTGCAGGGATGAAAGATCCTGGTCGCCCCATTGGTTCATTTTTATTCATGGGACCTACAGGAGTTGGGAAAACAGAACTCGCTCGTGCTTTAGCTCAGTTTCTATTTGATTCCGATGACGCGCTGGTGCGGTTAGATATGTCTGAGTATATGGAGAAACACTCGGTTTCTCGGTTAGTCGGTGCGCCTCCAGGATACGTCGGCTACGAGGAAGGCGGTCAACTGTCGGAAGCGATTCGTCGTCGTCCCTATTCGGTGGTACTGCTGGATGAAGTTGAGAAAGCTCATCCAGATGTGTTTAATATTTTGCTACAAGTGCTTGATGACGGTAGAATCACGGATAGCCAAGGGCGAACCGTTGATTTTCGCAATACTGTCATTGTCATGACTAGTAATATTGGTAGCGAACACATCTTGGATGTTTCTAGTGATGATTCCCAGTATGAGAAAATGCGAAACCGGGTAATGGATGCTTTGCGATCGCACTTCCGCCCCGAATTTCTCAACCGTGTTGATGATTTAATTATTTTCCATGCTCTCAATCGCAGCGAAATGCGCCAAATCGTGCTAATTCAACTCAAACGGGTAGAAAACCTCTTAAGAGAGCAAAAAATCTCTTTAGAAATATCTCCTCCGGCCTGTGATTACCTCGTGGAAGTGGGATACGACCCAGTTTACGGCGCACGTCCGATTAAACGGGCAATTCAAAGAGAAGTGGAGAATGCGATCGCTACCAAAATTTTAGAGAATACCTTTATTGGTGGGGACACGATTGTCATTGATAAAGCAGATCACGAGTTAACCTTTAGTAAAAAAAAGGTAGTGCAAATACCAGTACCAGAAAGTTCTAATTCTTACATACTGGAAGCATCCCGCGAAGCATAATTCACAGGGAACAGGGAACAGGGAACAGGGAACAGGGAACAGGGAACAGGGAACAGGGAACAGGGAACAGGGAACAGGAATCGGGGATTGGGGACAAGGGAGAATTATTTAACAAGTCTCTTCTCAATGCCCGATGCCCGATGCCCGATGCCCAAAAAGGTGTGACACCCTCCTTGACAAAGACCAAATCATGGAATATCCTTCAGTCGCAAACAAAAATTTTTTGTAAACCTATGCTTTGGTCAAAACAAATACACTACCCTCGTTACCCCTGCCAATTCGTAGTTCGTTATCTAAGTAAGTGATATCCAACCAGCCTTGTTGTTCGTTGCTGTTGAGAGAAAAATCAATAGCAGTAAATTTTTGACCGCCTTCTATTTGTTGGATATATTTGTCTGGAGACTTGTAGTCTATTAAACGTTGGAAGCCTACTATTGAACGCTCAAATTTAACTTGGACACGGCGACCTGAAACTGGTTCAAACTTAGCAGCTACGCTGACTATACCTTCAAGAAAAGGTAAACCATAAATTTCGGCAATGTTGTAAATGCTGTTACTTTTAACACGAATACATTGATAAATTTGTCCAAGTTTATACAAAGGGAAGCGATCAAGATTCAAAAGAGCCTTGCTGGTGGTATAAATAAGTCGCCAATTACCATCAAGTAAATCGCCAGCTTCCACCGGGCGTGGTGTGGGATTAAGGTCTTCGAGATTGGCGATCGCCATCAAAATAGCTTGCCTATCTTGATCGCTTGCTAAAAGACCACGATTTTTACCAGCAATAGCTTCCAATAAAGTCGCTTTTGTGAACATCGCCTCTCACCTAAAACAGTATTAGTCTCAATCAAGAACAACAAGAATGTTGATGTCTTTGTGTATTGCGCCCTACCAATAAAGTTTTTGCAGAAGTCAGGAAAAGAGAAAGGCAAAAGATTAAAGGAATTGATTTTTCCTTTCCCCTTACTCCTTAACCTCTACCCAAAAATACTTACAGCAATTACTACTTTTGTAAGATGCCTAACCACAAAGTAACTATCACTATTTACTTTATTGATAGTAAAAACAAAAAATTTGTCGGATTTTGAAAGTAACTGGTTGAATGATCAACTAAAATCTTTCGTATCAAGTGATAGACTCTTAATGTCAAGCTATAATAGCGCTCCTTGTATCTGAAGTCTGATATGCTAAATTCCCCATTACGCGAAGAACCTCGTACTCAACGTGCTGCTGTAATACCATTAAAGCAAGAATCCTCCATCTTGGATTGGTTGCAGAATAATGGCCGCCTGATAGCACGTGATACCCAAGAGCAAGAGTTTGGAGAAGATAACGAAGAAGAAATTTCGGAATTTTTGGGTGGTGATGATGGTATAGCCGATTATGACTTTGATGACGATGATGATGTAGTTCCAGACGAAGAGTAGTCACTTTAAAGATTACTAAAGATTAAACAGTCAACAACTTAACGAGTCCCTATTGTTCATCTGTCGTACAAGTGTGGAGTGAGGGGAAATATCCGTGGACGCTAAATTATCTCCTGACCAGAGGTTGAACATTTCTGGCATAGGTTTAGTTTCAGTTTTAGGTGTAGGGTTAAGTGTCGCAACGCTAATTTTGGATGGCATGGCAAATAGATTGCCATGGACTAGCACTTCCCTCACCTTGCCATTTCTATTATGCGCTGTAATTTCAGCAGCCGTGGGCTTTTTTGTCGTGCCAATGCTGCAAGCACTCAAAACAGGGCAAATCATTCGCGAAGACGGCCCTCAAGCTCACTTGAAAAAGGCAGGTACACCAACAATGGGTGGTGTATTTTTTGTTCCTGTCGGGGTGATAGGTGCTTGTATATTATCAAACTTTGATACAAAAGTACTAGCAGTTTCGGCATTAACGCTAGGTTACGGATTAATTGGCTGGCTCGACGACTGGCAAATTTTGCGCCGCAAGTCCAACAAAGGTATTTCTCCTCGCATGAAGCTTGCTCTACAGATTGGCTTTGCGGTTCTGTTTTGTATATGGCTGTTTTTTAATCAACCTTCTAATATCACAAATTTAGCTTTACCCTTTGGCTTGTCCTTACCTTTAGGCTTGCTATTCTGGCCTCTAGCGGGTTTTGTATTAGTAGCAGAAAGTAATGCTACCAACTTAACAGATGGTATTGATGGATTAGCCGCCGGAACAGTTGCGATCGCATTACTAGCTTTGGGAGCGCTGGTTGGTTCCACTTCACCGGAACTGATGATTTTTTGCGCTGCTTTAAGCGGTGGTTGCTTAGGCTTTTTGGGACACAACCGCAACCCAGCTCGTGTTTTCATGGGAGATACTGGTTCTCTCGCCTTGGGAGGAGCCTTAGCAGCTGTGGGACTGCTGACTAACAGTCTATTAGCACTATTTATTCTCAGTGGCATCTTTTTTGTAGAAACTCTGTCTGTAATGGCGCAAGTCAGCTACTATAAAGCGACTAAAGGCCCTGATGGTAAAGGTAAACGTTTGTTTAAAATGGCTCCCCTACACCATCACCTCGAACTTTCAGGTTGGTCAGAACTACAAGTAGTGGGTGTCTTCTACATTATCAGTGCAATTTTGGCTGTTATTTGTTTGGCGCTGGGCAAGTTCTGAGATTTGAGACACATATAATCACAATAAATAACCTCCTCATACAGAGGAGGTTATTTGTTTGAAATCAAAATATAAATAATTAATTGGAATTGGAAAGAGCGATCGGTTTCAATTCTGGTTTAGCATCGCGAGCAGTCATGCGTTTGTAAACAAGACGAGAAATTTGGGGAAAGATATCTACACTATTTGAGTATGCGGGACTGTGACCAAACACAGTTAAAACATAAGTTGTTTTCTCGTCTCCTGTGGAAACCATTGCCATTTCTGCGCGGGAGCGAGAAGTCCAACCAGCCTTAGAATGAAAACTAACATTAGTCTTAGATAAAGACTGACCTAAAAAACCTCTTACAGGATTAAAAGCATATAAATCTGGATCTTGCCAAGCTTTCGGATTTAAATCTCTTTCTAGCCACCCACACATTTTTTGACTCGCTTCTTGAGAAACAGCCGTTTTCAGGTAACAAATTTCGTACATTAATCTGGCTGCTTGTCTGCTTGTAACCCGATTCGGATTCCAACTAGGCTTTGCTAATATTTGCGATTCACTACCTCTAGGTTCTGGAAGATTGAGGTAATAAAGTGGAAAAGTTTTTTGACTCACATTAATCCGCTTATAGCCAGCGTCGCGGAAAAATCTATTTACTTGCTCACGTTTATCTTTCCAATTCTTAAATTTTTCACTTTTGAGTCTCGGTTGAGAACGCGTAGTTGTAATTTGATCAACAATATAGCTAGCAGCTTCATTATCAGACTCCTTAATCATCTTGGCAATATAAGGAGTAAAGTCTTTTTCGTTTTTCCAAACTCCACTTTCTATCTGGGAATATAAAACTGTCATCCAAAACGTCTTCACGACACTAGCAGGATATCTGGCTGTATCTTGCTGGTATCCTGCTGTCTCACCTGTTTTGGCATCAATTAATGTAATTGATAAAGGCTTTTTAGGCAGACCTTTAGCAGCAGCAAGGCTAACAACTTGATTAACAATTTTTTGCAATTCTTGGCTATGTTTAAAATCTGGTGGTGTGTCGAGATTATAGGCAACTTGTGTATTTTCTTTGCCTGGAAGACGTGAAGGAATTGGCATTCCTTTGGCGATCGCCCAATTAGGACGTGGCGGGGGAAGAGTACGTAATTTTAATGTTTTTTGAGTAGATGATCTGGCAGGAAGTAAAATTGAGTTTGGTACATTTGTACCTGTTTGGAATAATTGTTGAGTAGATGATTTGGCAGCAATCAAAATAGAGCCTGAAGCATCACTGTTAAGTGAATTTAATGGTTGTGCAGCAGATGTTCTTGCAGACTGTGTAGTTACGTACTTAATCATCAAAGCACCTGCTAGCACAAATGGGATAGTCATTCTCACGGTTGGAGTATTAAATCTGGCAATGAAGCTAAGAGCCGAGATTTGCTGAGATGAAACCTTGTATTGGGGCGATTTGTGCATATTTATTTTTGGCTTGTGTATAGATATAGTTTGCAACTTTATAGTTACAACAACAAGCGTAATTATATTACCAAAAACATGCAGTATAAAACAATTCACAATTCCTTGCTATTGACACTAAATCACATAAAATGAAAATAGTTTATTCATATTGATTACAAATTTTAATAACCTGCTATCCTCCTCTCAGATAGAGTTAGGAGACGAAAATATATACAGGCTAAGGAAAATAAGTTTTTCTGTTGAATTTCAAAGCTAGAATTTTATGAAAAAACACCTTAAAATTCTGGTTTTATTAATTGTTGTTAGTAACTACATTTATGATATTCTTGTATCAAAAAGATAATTTTTTTCTATTCTCATATCTAGTTATGAAGTGCAGCACTACGAGAATAAAGATACTATCTGAAATCAACTAAAAAAACCATAGTCAGGGCTTTTTGGATTTTGAATTTTTAATTTGGCGTAGCGCTCTTAACACCTAGCTTTTACTCTCAAGCAACACATCAAGCAATTAGCTTGATATTTATGATTTCGCCTATATCTTTAGGCAGATATTTAGTTAATTGATATGAAAAATTGCTCAAAAAGCATTTCTTCTTCAAAAACACTGGCTGGCGTGAAATTAAGCGTTGTAACTGCTATTTTTTGGGGATAACATGGGAAATAATCTAATTAAGCTTCTCACACCACATTTGGTGTAAGTTTTTTTTATGGACATTCAGTTAATCAACATCGGTTTTGGCAATATTGTGTCGGCCAACCGAGTAGTTGCCATTGTCAGTCCAGAGTCTGCCCCTATTAAACGGATCATTACGGATGCACGTGATAGAGGTCAACTTATTGATGCAACCTACGGTCGGCGTACCAGGGCTGTAATTATTACTGATTCCAGCCATGTTATCCTTTCGGCGATTCAACCGGAAACAGTAGCGAATCGTTTCGTTGTTTCCCGTGAGCATCAGGCGGTGGATAACTAAATCAGGGGTTGGTGGAAATTCCTACTCCTATTTGCGCCATAGCAGCAGTAACATGTGAAATAGACAAATTTTCTGTCACTCAGACTACAAAATATGTTAGTCAGATTGATTTTTGATTTTAGTTAGATTCCTAACAAAGGAAAAATTTGAGGATTAGAAAAAGTTAATTGACGATTTGTTTCGCCCCACTTGCGGGCGAGGCATGACTCAAAAACTGTATAATCCAAAATCACGCCAGGTGTTACAGCAAAATGCCAAGTGCGACAATGGGAGAAACCCCATGGTGCAACAAGAGCAGCACGCCGCGTAACACAGTGGCTTGAGAATCTAAAATTCAAATTAAATAGTTGGCCTAGCAACCCACAACGGCTGACGACTCATGAATAATGTCTATTAATTGATTCACAGGTTGAGCGGATGATGCAAGTTTTATCCATCCATAGTGGTGCTACTACCAAGGATTGTCAATCTTCTGGCAAGTTAATTGTCTTAACCGGGCCTAGTGGTGTTGGTAAAGGCACTTTAATGCGATCGCTTCTGGGGCGTCATCCAGAGCTTTATTATTCTGTTTCTGCAACTACTCGCTCTCCTCGTCCAGGAGAAATTGACGGCAAAGATTATTACTTTATTAGCCGTAGTAAATTTGAACAATTGGTGGCAGATGGTGAATTCTTAGAGTGGGCAGAATTTGCAGGCAACTACTATGGTACTCCCCGTGAACCAGTCCTCAACCAAATTTATTCTGGCAAATTGGTTTTACTGGAAATAGAGTTAAAAGGAGCTAGACAAATTCGCCGTTCCTTTCCCCAAGCACTCAGTATTTTTATTTTGCCACCTTCATTTAGCGAGTTAGAGAAACGGATACGTACTCGCGGACAAGATTCTGAAGAAGCGATCGCCCGTCGTCTACGCCGCGCCCAAGATGAAATCAATGCTGCTGATGAATTTGATATTCAAATCGTAAATGACGATTTTGAAACAACTCTCAATTCTATTGAAGCAACTTTGTTTAAATAAAGTCCAATTCCTTTTCCTTACACAAAAACCATAAAGGACACAAACCAAAAGCCAATAAGCTTTTTGTTCGTGTCCTTTATACTTTGTTAGTAGTTAGTAGTTAGTAAATAGGTTGGTGATTGCTAATTGCTGACTGTTTATTGTTAAATTTTCAGCAGCCCCTAACTACTAACCACTAACCACTAACAAACATCTATATTAACCAAACAAACCTTGAATCAATCCAACATTGACAGTCAAGAAGTAGGCTGTAACAGCACCACCAATACCACCAATCAAGAAAGCGCTACCAAAATTACTCCAGCCTTCTTTAGTGTGGAAAGCTTCAGAAGGGTGAGGTGCAGTTACGCTCGCAACTGGTTCAGGAGGATTGCTATTAGCATACAAAGATAAGCCAACAGACAAAAGCGCAATCAAGCCTATAGTTGATAACAAACCAACTAAATCGGCATTTGAAGCGTCCCGCAGGGGACCTAATTTGGCAAAGGGGCCAAAAATCCAGTAACCATGGGCCATACCAACTTCTAGCCCTCTTCTAAAGGGAGTGATACCTGGACGGTATGCAGGTAAGTTGTTAATGAACCACTTAGTTAAGGCAGAAGAATTAATTGGTGTTTCCAGATTACCAATTTGTGGATCACGCATTGCTGGAAAAACTACTTCCCGATTTCTAGGATCGCTAGGAAGATTTTTGGATGCATCTACTGCTTGCGCCATATTTTAATTTCGCCTCTCAACAGTAAGGTGGCAATATTTTATATTAATAATAATTGTCTTTGGGTGTTATTTTTGAAAACTAAAGTTTAGAAAAATTAATTTACTCTCTTCCTATCCAAGCATACATAATTTTTCAACTTATAAATTTATTTTAAATATTTATGTTAATTAACCACAAATGACGCATTAGATGCATCAGCGGCTTCTAGTAAAGTAAAATATAGAGAATTTAACAGAGATTTTTAAATTAACAGATGAAAGGGTATGATTTATTTCTGAAAATAATAAAAATCACATTTTTTCCGAGATTAATAAATTTTTGGATAATCATTTTTAGTATTTATATTAGTCGTTACTAAATAAAAATCAATAGTTATTTATTTATTCAGTTATTGAAAATATTCTCTATATGGGCGAAGCATTTGTACAATAAATTTTTCGCTTTGACGATAAATATACATATACAAATGCTCCACTCCTACTAACCAAACCCTTCAAAAATTAAAACCCGTTAGTTCTTATGGCAACGGGTGGAAAAGTAGGTCAGGGAAAAAGCGGTTAAATTCAATCAAAATACCTGCTGTAATGAACAGCCAGATCGTAGTGATTACGGGTGCTGTGCTAAGAAACTTAAAGAAAGGGCTTTGATTATCCATGAATTAATCTCCAAAACGGTGAATGAATCAAGCAATGCTAGCGTGGTGAAATGGGGATTTCTTCATCCTTGGCTGTTAATTCACCAGAAAGCAATTCTTTAATTGCTGCTGCTGGCCAAGCAAAGCCGGATAGCATGATCGGTAGTGCCAAAGGAACGTCGATTTGAATTTCCTTCTGTTCGACGTCGCCTCCTTGCTTTTTGATTGTTTGCAAGTAAGCACGACCAACCCAGCCAATCCAACCAGCAATATACAAAAAGAGAATGCTGGGAATCAAGAAGTCACCAGCGCGATCTAAACGACCATCAACAATCAAGTGAGGTAAACCTTCAGGTCCACACAGCGCTTGAGAATAGCGCTCGAATCGCTTTTGACCAGATTCGGGGTCAGCAGTAGTGTTACGAGCAACTTGGGCGCGCTGGGCAAAGGCAGAAGATTCACTACAAGGTACGAGGTCGGCTCCCAACGCATTCGCGGCGGGAGCAAAGTTAAACCAAAGACAAATCGCTAAAATCAAAGCAAACAAGCGTCGCATGGAATTGTTTCCTTTCATGACGAAACAAAATCTTAATATTGTACAAAACGAAGCGGCTTGTACAATTTTGATTTGCACAACTATTACATCATTTTGAACTCTCCTGGATCTGAAAAACCAGGATTTTGTTGGCGTTAGCCTTCCCTAAGGGTACTCATATTATGACGTGCGGCTGGAGCTACACTACACAATATATGTTCTACCCCAAAGGGTTTTGACTGACTCAATCAGTCTTTTCCACCTTAACCCTAAAGGATTGTGTGGCTACTTTGGTATGTAGAAGCATGTTCACTTTTAATGACCAGGAGAAATTTAATATTTCTTATCTGGTCTTTTGTGAAATTGTGGAGTTTAAATCCACAATCAAAAAAGGATAAACAGGGATTTTGACAGGTATTAATCTGACAAAATTTCCGATTTTTCCTATTATTTTGATGGGTTTTGAGTCTATGGCAATCATACTCTTGCCTGTGAACCGAGTAAAGTTGAAGTCAATAAAAGTTAAAGTTTCTCAAACTAGTCTTTATTAGGCATAACCCAGTGATGGCAAGCATTTTAGCGATAGAAACCAGCTGTGATGAAACTGCTGTAGCAATTGTTAACAATCGTCAAGTAATAAGTAATATTGTTACGTCTCAAATTCCTGTCCACAGTCAATATGGTGGTGTAGTGCCGGAAGTGGCTTCCAGACAGCATTTAGAAATCATTAATGTGGCGATCGCTCAAGCTCTAGAACAAGCCCAGCTCGATTGGCAAGGGATAGATGGGATCGCCGCCACTTGTGCGCCTGGGCTAGTAGGAGCGCTGCTGGTGGGGTTAACTGCTGCCAAAACCCTAGCGATGGTACATGACAAACCATTTTTGGGCGTCCATCATTTGGAAGGTCACATTTACGCTACTTACCTCAGCGAACCAAGCCTAGAGCCTCCTTTTTTAAGCTTGCTAGTTTCCGGTGGACACACAAGCTTGATCTACGTCAAAGATTGTGGCGTGTACGAAACTCTGGGCGAAACCCGTGATGATGCTGCTGGTGAAGCCTTTGATAAAGTCGCCCGCCTTTTAAAACTGGGATATCCTGGTGGTCCAGTCATAGATAAGTTAGCACAACAAGGAAATTCCCAAGCCTTTAGCCTGCCAGAAGGCAGAATTTCTTTAACAAATGGTGGGTATCATCCCTATGATGCGAGTTTTAGTGGCTTAAAAACAGCAGTGCTGCGGCTAGTACAGCAGTTTGAGAAACAAGAACAACCAATACCTGTGGCAGATGTTGCAGCCAGTTTTCAAGATACCGTCGCGCGATCGCTTACGAAAAGAGCAATAACTTGTGCGATCGACTACGGTCTAAATACAATTGCCGTCGGTGGTGGTGTCGCAGCTAACAGTGGTTTAAGACAACGCTTACAAGCCGCAGCCGCAGAACACAATCTCAGGGTTTTATTTCCTCCCCTCAAATATTGCACCGACAACGCCGCTATGATCGGTTGTGCCGCCTCTGATCATTTAAGCCGGGGTCACATCTCACCTTTAACTCTTGGTGTTCAGTCTCGCCTCGGATTAACACAGGTAATGGAGTTGTATCGGGGGTAGGGGATCGGGGATCGGGAACAAGGAGGACGTAATCAATTCAAAATTGGTCAAAATTGGGAAGGGGGACAAGGGGGAAAATAAACACCAATCCCTGCTCCCCGATCCCCGATCCCTGATCCCTAGTCCCTCACTCCTATTTCCGAGTGTTGAAAAACAATTGAGCGGATATGGTCAGCGACCGCGTCTGGTTGCTCTAACATAGCTAGATGCCCACAATTGGGAATTTCAATCACATTGTTACCACTGTATTGAAACAACGGATGAAAACTTGCTAAATGATGGACATACTTGGGTTCCATTACTTTATCTTGAGCACCCGCAAGGAAATAAATTGGCTGTTTTAGTTGGGATACTAGCTGAGGTAAACGGTTAATTTCATCCTCTGTTGTGGAATCTAACAATGCTCCTAAAGCTGCTTCTGGATCAGCGCTAATGAAATCAATGATCCGTTGACGGGCCCAGTAGCGTTCTAAGGGACGTACCACACTAGCTCTAGTAAATAGCAAATCAATTAAAGGTACTTGACTAAGCCATCGAGGACGAATTTGTAAAAATCGTTGACCTGCTAAACGAAACTGCTCAAAGGCTTCTTTGAGATAAATCCCACCACCAGAGTTGATACAGATCACTCCTCGAATGCGATCAGGCTTCTGAGCAGTTCCCCAGAGAGCGATCGTACCCCCCAAGGAATGACCAACAAGCCAGGCACTGGTAATATTTAGCTGTTCCAACAGAACTGTTAAATCCTGTGCATAGGCTGCTGGCGTATAAAGGGACTCGAATGGATTCACAAAGTCACTGCGGTGAATAGAACCCACCTCAAAAGAAACTCCCTGATGAATAAAATCGGTATATTTCTTAGACTGGGATTCGCCAAAACCCCTCAAGTCGTAAGATAGACACTGAAAATCATCTGACAAGCGAGAAATCACAGGTTGCCAATAGCCACGACTATTGAGCCAACCGTGAATAAATACCAAAGTATGAGGATAGGACGTGGGAACTGTAAGTTCGTATGCGTGTGGAACGCCCAAGATTTCGATGGTAGCCATACTTCTATCGTACTCCGAAGAGTGAGTACGACTTAATCATTCGATTTTAGATTTTGGATTACTCTGTCAAGTAGACACGGAGTGGCTACTTGCACCAAGTCGCTAACGCGCCTACCAAAGGTAGGCGCACTTCGTGCGTCTATAGATTTTGGATTGACTCCACAGATAATCTGCTTGCCATATATCATTAAAGAAGTCTCGGTCAAGAGTCAAAACTCAAAAAACTAAGACAAATGACCAATGACCAATGACTCAATGACGTTTATCACTTGCCCAACAATCTCTGTCGTACGCCTTCAGCAATTTTGTGACCCAAGTATTCTGGAATAAGACTTTCATTAGGCCCTAACAAGTAGAGAATCAAGCGCGTACGTCCACGCCATACTAGCAAGTTGGCATTAACTATCAAAAGGTCTTCTTGCCAAATAGCATACATCGCTTTATAAAATAATCCCGGTTGGTTATCAGCCTCTATTACTAAAGCCGGAAGATGAAAGACTGGATCAACATAAAATTCAGTTTGTACCTGCTCTAAACCAACATCAAGATTAAATTCTACTGCCAGCATTTCTTCAACTTCAAATCGCCCTGCTAAAGCCTCTCGAATAGCGCGACAAACATTTTCTGATGTTTTCTCGCTCAGAGCTTTACTACCACGCGAAACCAGTAGTTTGATAAATACTAGCATCGGCGATTTAATCTGACCGTATAAACTTAAACCATGAATCGTTAGCCCATAAGCCGCTAGTACACCAAATATATCGCTCAACAGAAACGATTGGTTACGGTAAGCGAAATGCAAGGCACTTTTGCTACCTTCTGGCTTCAGTTCAATAACTGCGCGTCTGCTTTTATAGAGGCGGTAGGCTAACCGCAAATTTTGCAGTTGAATCTCACTGCTAACAAATTGTTCATAAAACTGAGGAAATGCGCGATTAAAGCGCTTTAGGAGTTCCAGTGTCGAAGATTTTAAACCAGAAGCCATTGTTGGAAGTAAGCCTTGCTTGCTGTGATCAAATCTAAAGCGTTAATTATATTTTGTGTATTATTTAGTTTTAAGTAGTCATCATGAACTGCGTACACCAGGTAAATAAAAATTATGACTCTTCTTACACCCCTACACCCTTACACCCCCACACCCTATTTTCAAACTAGTTGTCCTTTGGCTTAATTTCTCCTAGCCCTACCACAAAATGCTAAAGTTGAAAATGATTGATGTGAAGTAAACAATTACTGAGAACTGTCATTGGAAATCTCGACAACGCCAAAAATCTTGGATGTGAGAGATACTTAGAGATAAATCTCAGTTAAGCGTTAGGAAACACTCTTTCATTAGAAACCAATTCAGTTATACTACCCGAACCACGCTGGCATGGGTTTTTGGAAAACTTGGTTTAGTGCTTCTGAACCGATCGCAACAAGTAAAACTACTCCCTTTGAAGAGTATACAGTGGACACTGTTGGTAATTCCAGTGGTGTCAGAGATGCTTCTACCCAGGAGGCTCGCATTGTTTTTAGTACAGAACGAGATATTGATTTATATGAACTGGAAGAACTATGTGATGCGGTTGGTTGGTCGCGTCGTCCTTTAAGAAAAGTCAAAAAAGCTATTGAGCATAGTTTTCTCGTTGCTTCCATGTGGCAAGTGCGAGGTAATAAAAGGCGGCTCATTGGTTTTGCCCGTGCTACCTCAGATCATGCTTTTAATGCCACAATTTGGGATGTGGTAGTTCACCCAGAATTTCAAAGTAAAGGACTGGGTAAAGCACTGATGAAATACGTACTCAAAAAACTGAGGAGTGAAGAAATAAGCAATGTAACTCTGTTTGCTGACCCCCATGTCGTAGACTTTTATCGAACTTTGGGTTTTATGTCCGACCCAGAAGGTATTAAAGGTATGTTCTGGTATCCTCAGTAATTGGTCAGTGAGAAGCTTGCGCTGTCTACTTGCGGCAGCGCCAAGAGTATGTCGCTTGACATATGGGCAAGTTTCTTATATATTCATTCATTGTTTGGACAAACGTAAATGTACATAGTGCAAAGCTGTAGAATAAATATCTACGATTTAGTCTATGTTTTACTTCAATGCTCTTAAATGTGATAAACTACTAGAAGTAATCAACGGGATGTAGCGCAGCTTGGTAGCGCGCCTGCTTTGGGAGCAGGATGCCGCAGGTTCAAATCCTGTCATCCCGATTCAAAAGTATTAGTTATTTACTCCTAAAGCAATTAATTGCTATTGGGTCTTTTGTGAAATGGGTTTGTGTAAAATTATAGAATTTTTAAACGCCAAGAGACGTGGTGTTTTTCTTGATGCATTATTGTTTGTGGTTTTGCCCAACATCCTGCCCGAAAATAAATTAGTGGCTCATAGCTAAAGTCAGACTAAAGCCTACTAAGCAATCTTTTAACTTCTTGAAATGGGAACAGGGAAAGCTTAACATCAACTGTACTGTTTTTTTAGCGCAGAGCGCAGAGCGCAGACTACGCCAACAAAAATCAAATAGGAATCCTATATTAAGGATAAAGAAGAGAAATCTAAACAGACTTATAGTTATTATTGAGCTATGTTGATAGTTATACCAAGTAGAGATTGCGATCGCAATCTCTAACCTCATCTATCATCTATCACCTCCAACTTTGGTTGGTTAAATATTATTCCTCCAGCCCTAGACATAGAAACATAGAGCGTTTGGTTTTTCTCATAAATAAACAAAAATTGACTATATTTTAATCTGAGAGAGTTTAAAAAATTTTTAGTAATTATATTTGCACTTTATTTGCTTATTTTCTCGGAAAAAGAAAACTTTGTAATTTTGCTACTAGCTTGGTTTTGAGGTAGAAACAACAAATTGAATTTATTTGAGGATATGTGTAAATTAAGGCAATCATTTTATGTGGTAGATGGAACGAATAACTAGCATGTGGCGTCAACTATGGCATAGTAAAGGCAATAAAATGGCATTTGTCGCCTTCACGAGCGGAAAAGTTTTCGTCTTTTGAAAGCAACATATAGCAGGCATCTATCTACGTTACTTTGCTGTTTGTCAATCTTTAGGCAAAATTGACAAACAAACAACTGCACAATCCACTAGCAAAACAGATACCATAACTGAAACTAGTTGGTTCTGTGCGAATATAACTATTCGTTTGATTTAATTAAAAATATTGATGCTAGGAGAAGTCATGAAATCATTGGTTCGCTGGGGTACAACATTAGGTTTAGTGGGGAGTACTCTGCTGGCAACAGTTTTTAGCGGAAATACCCCAGTACTAGCATTACCAGAACAACAAATAGCAGAAAAACTGAATGAAGTACCTGTTTTTCTTCTTACTAACCCTCAAGGTGTACCCCTAACTCGCACTCTCCCTGCTGCCCAAAATGGACAAAAAAGTACTACGGTGGCAGATGTCTTTATGAATGGACAGGAAGCACAGGCTTTTTTAGAACAACTGCGGAAACAAAAAGACCCGAAGATTGTGGACATGGTAAAAACTCTGCAAGTTAAACCAGTACCAATGGGGGTGATTTATAAAAAGCTGCAAGAAGATAAAAATAAACCAGACCATGTCTTATTTGCCCTGCAACCTGGACAACAAGATCGTCAAGCAGCAGAAACACTGCTACGTCAAAAAGGTCAACAAGTCAAACAGTTAATCGTACCTGTGTTTATTGTCCAATCGCCAGATAAAGGATACGTTGCAGTTAAACGGCGTTCTAACAATCAAGAAATTGTGCCTCTGTTTCTCAGTCAAAAGGACGCCCAAGGTCTATTAGACCAGATTAAGAAAGATATTCCCAAAGCTGAAATTCAGGTAGTGGATATTGAAGGCGTCATCCAAACGTTACAGCAAAAAAATGATGAGTGGTTGAAGCAAGTTACTCTAGTACCGTCTTCTGAGAGCTTAGAATATATCAGCAAGCAGCCAAGGACTAATGCACCTAACACAGCTGCTACACCAGCTATCAAGCCCAATCCTGCTGCTACAACACCCACTCAACCGAAAAAATAAGTAAAAGGGAACGGGGAACGGGGAATGGAGAAAGTAGGGGTCCCCACTCCCTTGGGGGGAGTGGGGATTAGGGGCGAAGGGGAAACGGGGAGGAACGACCTTTCCCTGTACCCTTTTTTGTTCATCATGACAGAGCAACAAACAAAAGAAATTTCTGGTTTTCAGCTTTGGGAATGGCGTCAAGCAGCGATCGCAGCCTCGATTAATGCTGATGTATCACCGGTTGAAGTAGACTGGTTATTACAAGAAATAGCTGGCTTAGATCGTTTGGCGCTACGTTTGGAGTCGTTTAAAGAGCGATCGCATATCCAGTTACAGCTACCCTTAGAAGAACTAGAGATTTTGTGGCAAAAACGATTAAAAGAACGCTTCCCAGTACAATACATTGCAGGAGTTACACCTTGGCGACAGTTTCAAATTACAGTTTCTCCTGCGGTTTTAATTCCTCGACCAGAAACTGAATGCTTAATTGATATTGCTGTCGCAGCAGTAGCCAAGAGTCAGGAAAATCTGAGCCTCCAACAAGGACACTGGGTAGATTTAGGAACCGGTAGTGGAGCGATCGCCATTGGACTCGCAGATGCTTTGCAGGAAGCGACAATTCACGCGGTTGACTACTCAGCAGCAGCAATTGCGATCGCTCAAATTAATGCCCAGAATGCTAAACTGAGCGATCGCATCAACTTTTATCAAGGCTATTGGTGGGAACCACTGGAGTCTATAAAAGGACAATTCAGTGGAATGGTGTCAAACCCGCCCTATATCCCCACCAGTACCGTATCAACCCTGCAACCAGAAGTTGTCAACCATGAGCCACATTTAGCACTTGATGGTGGTGACGATGGTCTAGATTGTATCCGCTATTTAATCGAGACTTCCCCTAGTTATTTAAAATCAGGTGCGGTGTGGCTTGTCGAGATGATGGCTGGACAAGCGGATGCAGTACGGGAGATGCTACAAAATCAAGGTAGCTACTGCAATATTGAAATTTATACTGATTTAGCTGGTATCGAACGTTTTGCCCTTGCTTATAAATTATGAATGATTAAAGAGAAATTAATTTTATAATTCATAATTTATCATCCATAAAAAGGAACAGGGAACGGGGTAGTTTGGGATGGAGATTTAACCGCAACCCAAACAAGCAACTTATAGAAGATGGGGTTTTAGACCCGATGGGGAACTCTTAACAGGAAACTGTTCCCCGTTCCCTGTTCCCTGTTCCCTTCTTCGATAATTTTGCCATGGCACAAGTTTCTTTCGATACGCTCGTAGCTGGTGTAAAATCAGGTAAATTAATCAGTTTTCCTACAGATACAGTTCCCGCTTTGGCAAGTTTACCAGAGCAGGCGACCTTGATTTTTCAAGCTAAACAACGCACTCAAGATAAACCATTAATTTTAATGGCGGCTCATCCAGAAGCACTCTGGGCTTTTGTTAAGGGTAGTGAACAAGAGTATCAAATTTGGCAAGAAATTGCTCAGAAATATTGGCCTGGGGCGCTGACTTTAGTTTTACCAGCCTCTACACGGGTTCCAATAGCGATGAATCCGATAGATCCAACAACCATTGGTATTCGTGTTCCTGATTGTGCGATCGCTCAAAAGATATTAGCGCAAACAGGCCCTCTCGCTACTACTAGCGCAAACTTGTCAGGTCAACCACCTTTGCAAACAATGACCGAAATCACAGCCCAATTCCCCGAAGTTCTGGCTTTGGCTAGTACAGAATATGAAAATAAAATACCAAGAAATGGAGTACCTTCCACTGTTGCCAAATGGACTGGAATGAATTGGCAGATTTTACGACAAGGAGGAGTTAAGCTGGATTAAATCAATGATCAGTTATCAGTTATCAGTGATTAAGCTTGTTAAGTGATAACTGATCATTGATAACTGTTAAAAAGTTGATATTTGCCAAATGTATGAATTGGAGTAACTGGGTAGACCTCGGAGCCGGACTTTTATTAGGATTGGGTATTAGTGGATTATTGGCACGTAGAAATAGGCCATCTAATTCATCCCCAGTACTACCAACAGAAAAACAAGATGTTGTGAAACTCCAACAACAGATTAAACAGACTCAACTGGCGTATGAAATGGCGCGAGAAATGAGCCAGTTTAAAGCGGGATATTTGGCGCGGACTACCCATGTATTGCGATCGCCAATCAATGGTTTAATTGGTTTACAGCAATTAATTTTGGCAAATTTGTGTGAAGATCCAGAAGAAGAACGAGAATTTATCAAGCAAGCTCATGATCGAACGCTCAAGCTACTGAATTTAATTGATGAAATTCTCACTGTTGCCAGATTAGAACATGGTACAAATAAACTAGACTTGCAACCGCGATCGCTCACTGAACTGTTGCAGGAAGTTTATGATTTAACTTACATGCTGGCGGAAAATCGTAATTTTCCTTTCAAAGTCTTATTACCAGAATCGGATTTGAAAGTAGTTGTAGATTCTCGTTGGTTCAAACAAGTATTAATCAATTTAATCGAAACTGCGATCGCTCAAATAGAGGAAGGTAGTATTTATATTTCTACCCAAGCTTCATCTACAGATAATTTTGTTTATATCTGGCTAGATGTACCTAAACAGAGTATTTTACACAGTGAACCAATAGATTTAATTTCATCTAAAAATCAGGTTGTTAAAACTGACGAAAATAATCTTACTTTCGACCCAGGAATGAATTTCTTACTCAATCAAACTATTTTAGAAGTGATGGGGGGAAACTTAGAAATTGTCCCATTTCCTCTGACAACGGAACAATCTGAAGAAATGGCTAGATTGCAAATAACAATCCCCCAATTTATCAGTTAACAGTTAACAGTGATCAGTTATCAAAAAATCCTTATTACTAATTACTGATCACTGATCGTTGTAAAGCACCATTGTAGTAGAGGAATTTTGTCGAAAGCCAATTTTTTCATAGAATTCTTGTTGGTGAGTAGTCATTAAGTAGACGCGTTCTACTCGTTGGAGACGAGGATGACTCAGAACTGTTTCTACCAATTGACAGCCCAGTCCGTTACCACGATAATCTGGATGAATCACAACGTCCCAAATTGTAGCGCGATAAATACAATCGGAAGTTGCTCTAGCAAAGCCAATTAGTTGTTGTCCATCCCAAACACTGATCACAGGGTCACTATTAGCAATGGCTACCCCTAAATCTTCAATACTGCGTCCTTTTGCCCAAAAAGCTGAAATATCTAACAGCTGTTGGAGTTGGTAAAGGTCGATTTTTAACTTGCGATCGCTTAATTGAATTTGAGAAGAAGTAATCATCACACCAATTTAGGCAGTACCTTTACTGAGTCTCGCTTTGAAGATACAGCCTTTATGCTGATATCGCAACTATTTTTTAATTAATAATTCAAGGTTTACTGACATATCCATTTCCACAGGGGATGACTCGGCCCCTGTTGGCGTATCCGAAAAACCTGGTTTTCTAGACGTTCCTGATCTTGCTGTGGTAATCCAAATATAATATTACGACTTTGCCAAACCAGAACAGCAACAGTCATCCCGATGCAGAAAGCTAAACCAAGAGTGGCAAATGGATGGAAAAAAAGTCCATATCTAACCGCCACCCAAGTAAAATATTGTTGCCACAAAGCAATCTCTTCACGTAAACTCCACAAGCACCAAGGCACAATAGTCAACCATAAAAAGCCAACAAACAACCATCTACCATATACAGTCAGTCGATGTAGCTTTTGTACTTGTTTAACAAAAGTAATATCTGTGTTTCCACTGGGGAAGAATTTTTCTGGTTCATCCATAGGCGAGGGAGGGGGAGAGGGGACAAGGAGGACAAGGGAGAAAACTAACTACTAACAACCAACTACTAACTATTTATCGATTCAGAAGTGGGAGAAACAACGGGTTGGCCTTTGCGTTCTCGCCACAAAGCTAAAAGAGTACTAGCGATAAAAATACTGGAATATGCACCCATCGTGAAACCAATAATTAAAGCTAGGGAAAAGTATTTCAGGGTTGCTCCACCAAACAAAAAGATAGCAGACAACGTCAGCAAAGTTGTTAAGGTTGTGTTGATTGATCGTGCAAGAGTTTGGTTAACGGCATCATCTACAATGTCAGCAATGGGACGATTGGGGTTAGTTTGCAGTGTCTCTCGAATCCGGTCATAAATCACGACGGTGTCATTCACAGAGAAACCTGTAATGGTTAGCAAAGCAACGATAAATAGGCTATCTACTTCTATACCTGCGACCAAACCCAGAATTGAGAAAATCCCTACTGTGATTAAGACATCGTGAAATAGAGCAATGATCGCAAAGATCGCATAGTCTAACTGAAAGCGAAAAGTCAAGTAAACAATTATACCCACAAATGAGACTATCAGCGCAACTACGCCATTCCTAAACAGTTCTCGCCCAATCGTAGGCCCTACGGTGTCAATTTGGGTTTTTTGTGGGTCAAAGGTTCCTATTTTTTCGCTTAAAGCATTTTGTAAGTTGGTACGTTTTTCTACATCCAGTGCTTTAGTACGAATCAGTACACCGTTATCTTTGCGTGTATCCTTGTCAGCAATAATCTGGATACTACTATCACCAAGTCCTTGGGCGTTGGCTACTTCCCGAACTTCGTTGATATCAATGGCTTTATTACAGTTATCTGGGTTTGTACAATCCCGTTCAAACTGCAAGCGTGTACCACCAACAAAATCTAAACTAGGGCGTAGGGGTAGGCCTATTTGCTGGGAAGAAATCACCATAGAGATGATACCAGCAAGAATAATGATGCTAGAAATTATCCACCACAGCGATCGCGATTTGTTGATACTCAGTTTCATTGAGCCACCTCCGTCTTATTTGAGGTTGGCACATTAGGAGAGTATAGTCCAGGTTTACGTAAGGAAGGAATAGAAATTGCCAAAAACATTAATGTCCGACTACAGGTAATTGCTGAGAACATACTGACCGCTACACCTAAAGCAAGAGTTAAAGCAAACCCTTTGACTAAACCAGAACCCAGCCAGAACAGCGCAGCACAAGCAATCCAGGTCGTGACGTTACTGTCCAAAATACTAGAAAAGGCGCGGTAAAAGCCAGATTCTACAGAACGGTATAAAGTTTTGCCTGCTTGTAATTCTTCCCGTGTGCGTTCAAATATCAGCACATTCGCATCAACAGCCATACCGATGCTCAGGATAAAACCTGCGATTCCGGGTAGGGTAAGTGTAACGCCCAGCAGAGCAAAACAAGCACAAGTTAACAGGGCATAAATGACTAGGGCAATGTCCGCAATTAGTCCAGGTAGTCTGTAGTAAATTACCATAAATACGAGGACTAAGATTAGACCCCCGACACCTGCCCAGATGCTGCTTTGGATACTATCTTTACCTAATGTTGCTCCGACTGTACGGATCTCACCAATTTCTACTGGTACTGGTAAAGAACCACCTTTTAGCTGTATACCTAATTCGCTGGCTTCTTGAGGTGTAAAGTTACCTGTAATTACAGCCCCACCACCAGTAATACCTGTAGCAGCAAATTCCGGTCCAACTACAGGAGAACTAATTAGTTCGTTGTCAAGAAAAATCCCAATACTGCGACCAGTACCAGCAAGGTTTTTGGTGAGGAAGGCGAAAAGTTCACCACCTTTTTGATCAAAGCGAATGGCTACTTCCCAATTATTACCTGAAGTAGGCTCTCCACGGGCATCCTTGAGGTATTGACCAGTCAGTGGCGGATTGGTACTCTCAAAGAGTTCAGCGATCGCTTTGCTGTTATTTTGCAGCGCTTCTTTATTTTGGGCGATCGCTGCGGTGTCTTGAGAGTTTTTTAATTCCTGCTGCTTTTGTTTGAATTCCAGTTGCGAACTTCGTAAAGCAAGCAACTGAGTTTCTGTATTTGGTTTTTGTTGGCGAAACTCTAACTGTGCTGTACTACCGAGTACTCGTTCTGCGTCCTTTGGATCATTGACTCCGGGTAGCTGCACTAAAATCTTGTCTTCTCCAACTGTCTGAATTACAGGTTCAGAGACACCAAGACCGTTGACACGACCTTCCACAACACTTTTAACAGCTTCTAGTTCTCGCTCAGTGATCCGTGGAATTTCTGGTGTTGGCTTCACCTGAATTGTCAGTTGCGAACCTCCCCGCAAGTCTAATCCAAGCGGTATAGGAATCTTGGCAATTACCACTATAGCGGCAATCACCAAAACTAAAATTAAAGCTAATAGCGATCGCTGTCTTTGCATACCATAACTCGCTGCGACAAACGATATGATAACGCTCTTTGATGATTTTATGATTATTTTGGGGATCGGGGATTGGGGATTAGGGAGGGGACAAGGGAGACAAGCGAGACAAGGGGGACTTATCAGTTATCAGTTATCAGTTATCAGTTATCAGTTATCAAATTAAACTGCTCACTGTTAACTATTAACTGTTAACTGATTCATGCCCGATCCCCGATCCCCAATCCTAAACTCGCAAAGCGATCATTTTTTCTACAGCTTCGACAATTTGCTCTGGTTGAACAATTGTCAATCTTTCCAGCATCCCGTTGTAAGGTGTGGGGATATCTTGGGAAGAAAGCCGCAGTACAGGTGCATCCAATTCATCAAAAAAGCGCTCGTTAATTGAGGCAATTAATTCTGCTGCAATGCCTCCTGTTCGCATACACTCTTCAACTATAATCACTCGATGGGTTTTGCGTATAGATGCCCCAATCGTTTCCATATCTAAAGGTTTGAGAGATATTAAATCAATGACCTCTGGGTCATAACCTTGTTTTTCCAAACTTTTCAAAGCTTGTGTGACATGATGACGCATCCGTGAATACGTGAGAATTGTGACATCTTTCCCACGTCGTACAATTTCGGCTTTATCCAGAGGTAGGAGGTATTCTTCTTCTGGTAGGTTTTCTTTTAAGTTGTAAAGTAGGACGTGTTCAAAAAATAGAACTGGATTATCATCGCGGATAGCAGATTTGAGCAATCCTTTGGCGTTGTAAGGTGTGGAACAAGCTACTATCTTCAATCCAGGTACAGCTTGGAAGTAAGCTTCTAATCGTTGGGAATGTTCAGCACCAAGTTGACGCCCTACACCCCCAGGCCCACGAATTACCATCGGAATTTTGTAGTTACCGCCGGAAGTATAGCGTAGCATCCCGGCGTTGTTGGCAATTTGGTTAAAGGCAAGGAGCAAAAAACCCATATTCATGCCTTCTATTATCGGTCGTAACCCGGTCATTGCTGCACCTACAGCTATCCCAGTGAAGCTGTTTTCCGCAATCGGAGTATCTAAAACTCGGAGTTCACCGTATTTTTGATACAAATCCTTTGTCACTTTGTAGGAACCACCATAATGTCCCACATCTTCACCAAGTACAAATACTGTGGAGTCACGTGCCATTTCTTCATCAATGGCTTCTTTTAAGGCGTTGAAGAGTAATGTTTCTGCCATTCGACCTCTGATAAATTTATTGTTTTAGAATCTTATCGCGCTTCAGCTGTAAATACCGTCAGCGATGCTGCTGTTCTTAATGTGTGTAAAACACATGAATTTATTTGATAACTTTGGGTATATCTCAAAACTTATGCTCTTGGAGTGACCAAGTCCCTTTGGGACGGGGGGTAAGGGTATAGGGGTGTAAGGGAAACATGAGTCCCAAATATTTGGTTGGAAGCCTCTCCTTTGAAGGAGAAAAAACAAAAAGATGTGTTTTGAGACCCATAGCGCCAAAAACACGGTGTCTTTGTTTAAAACCCCATTCCTTAAGGGTGGGGTTTCCTACACCCTTATACCTCTATTCTCCCATACCCCTATTTATACACAAATAGGCTATGCAAGTCGTTCAATTGTTGCCACAGGAATATTTTACGTCTATTGCTGATGATTAGCTCAACGCAAACTTTTGTGTATTAGCATTAATTTTGAGACAAGTGTGGCAAAAGACATCTACAAAACCTTTTACCTCACAGGATGCCTACATGGTATAAAATTTATCAATTAATTTCATGAATATTTCATAAACATTAAAATAGCAGTATCTGTGATTTGGATTTGACTGATCTATAGCCGCATCTCAGCGGGTGGTGCTTCAGGCATAGGTGTGACTTGATTTAATTGATTGTTGGGAAATCTCCTTGGTCTTCCTGGTTTACGTTTATGTCGCTGGTTAATAGATTTTTCGCTGGCTGCTGCCAATTCTTCTGGTGTGCATTTAAATAGTCGCAATGCATCTAAGTATTTTTTCGGCGTCATTGTCGGTTCTGTACGTCCTGCTTCCCAGTTGCGAACGCTGGTTTCACTGATTGCAAGCCTGAAGGCGACTTCTGCACGGCTAAGTCCCGCGCGTTCTCTCAGGACTTGCATATCCATACCAAAATGCTCCCTTTGATAACTATATGAATACATTTATTAAATCAATTGACGTAAAAAAGCCAACTGAGGGCTATGTTATTAACTATATTATTTTATAGTGTTCGTTGTACCTTCTGGCAAACATACAAACCAACGTCAGGGAAGAAAATTAATGGCTGGTGAATTAACACTGATTGTCGAAATGGTTACAGTGTTAGGGGTTGCAGTAAGCGGAGGGTATCTGGTCAATCGTTTGCATCAGCCCGTGTTACTTGGATACTTGTTGGGGGGTATGGTTGTCGGTCCAGCAGGGTTAAAACTTGTCACACTTGAGGGGGATATCCAAGTATTATCCGAAGTTGGAGTAGCCCTATTGTTGTTTGCTTTGGGTGTTGAGTTTTCCCTTAAAGACTTATTACGGTTACGGATGATCGCCCTTGGTGGTGGATCGCTGCAAATCATACTCACAATTCTACTTGGAGGAGGACTCGCCTATTTGACAGGCTGGGTCGAGACAGTTCCCCAGGGAATTTTTTTGGGTGCTGTGCTTTCTTTGTCCTCAACAGCAGTTGTACTCAAAAGTTTAATTGAGCGGAATGAAGTCCAGACAATTCATGGACAAATTATGCTGGCAATTCTGATTATACAAGACCTTGGGTTGGGAATGATGCTGGCAGTCCTTCCTGTGTTGACTCAACCAACCGAGATGATCGGTATTGCTTTATTTGCTGCGCTGGTTAAAGTACTACTTTTTCTCAGTGGGGCGATTTTAGCTGGAAAGTGGGTTATTCCGTTTCTGATTCGATTAATCGCTCAAACGGGATCTCAGGAGTTATTTCTACTAGGAATTTTGGTACTTTGCTTGGGAATTGCGCTATTTACCTACGCCATCGGTTTAGGTATCGCTATGGGTGCATTTGTAGCAGGATTAATGATTTCCAATGTGGAATATGCTGATCATGCTCTTGATCGGATTCTACCGATGCGAGATGTTTTTGCTACTCTGTTTTTTGTTTCGATTGGACTGTTAATTGATCCTGGTTTCCTGTTTGCCAATGCTGGCGTATTAATTGGGTTAATAGCGATTACTCTGATTGGGAAAGCAGGGATTGTTGCATTAATTGTCAGGGGGTTTGGCTATTCCCTGAAAATGGCCCTTACAGTCGGTATTGGTATCAACCAAATTGGAGAATTCTCCTTTGTCTTAGCTGGTGTCGCTCAAAGTGAGGGAGTTTTTTCGTCTAGACTTTATGGATTAACCGTAGGAACCACAGCTATAACCTTATTGCTGGCGCCCTTTATGCTGAAGGTAACACCATATCTGCTTCAGTGGTTGGAACGGTTCCCCCAAATCAATTCGTTTTTGCAGTTGAATAATTCTCCTCGCCTAGTCGGGTTAGAAGAAGAACTTGTCAACCATGTGCTAGTGGTGGGATATGGTAGGGTGGGGCAAACTCTTGTGAGGATGCTGTATTTTCAGGGACATAAAATCCTAGTGATTGACAATAATGAAGCGGCTCTCCTAACTTTAAGAGAGCGAAGGATTCCCTATCTTTTTGGAGATGCTTCTAGCTCGTTAGTTTTGGAAAAAGCCAATATCACTCAAGCTAAAGCAATGGCGATCGCTCTACCTGATCCAATGGCGACTCGACTAACTTTGAAGCGTGCTTTAAGTTTAGCACCAGATTTAGATATTACTGTCCGCGCTCATGTGAATGACGAAATTGATTCGCTCTACCAACTGGGCGCTCAAGAGGTGGTTCAACCAGAATTTGAAGCTTCTCTAGAAATGGGCGCACATATGCTGTTGAAGTTGGGGGATTCTACCTATGCAGTACAGCAAGTCGTGAATCGTTATCGCCGTGGACGGTATCGGGACATTTTACCGGAACGATCGCAGTACTGGGGCGCAGCTGATCTGGAGGTGGCGATCGCAGGGCTAGAACATCATTGGTACGTTCTACATTCCGATTCGCCTTTTGTAGGGCTGAGTCTGGCTCAAACCAACGCTCGCCGTTTAACCGGAGCCACTATTATGGCAATTGAACGCAACAAACAACTCTACCGCTATCCAACTGGTGAATTCACCCTTGAGTCAGGCGATCGCCTACTGGTAGTCGCCAACCCTCAAGAGCATATCGCATTTACAAAACTCTTTACAGGGGATTAACAAGATTTCACACTTAAGGTGAGCGATCGCCTGATTCCTATTAGGGCGTATGTTCAACTATTGCGATCGCACAACTCGATACACTCTGTTAAAATACGCCTCAGTAGGACTCCAGCATTTCTTCAACAGACAAACCAATATCATTTGCAATCTGGCGTAGCAGTTTCGGTGAAATATCACGTCCTTTATGAAACGGGACGGTTGTTCCTCGACCATCTTCGTGGCGAAATTGCTTGTGTGAACCTTTCTGGCGCACCTCTACAAAACCAAGGCTCTCTAGAATACGCACAACCTCTTGTGGCTTCAGGACAGGAATATTGCTCATGGAACTACAATCTGTTGTGTTCCAACAAATTCTGTCTCGAATACCACTTCTCTATCCTCTAAAAGCATCTCAATCACTTCACGAAGATTCTCCTGTAATTCATCTAAGGTTTCTCCCTGAGAATGCGCTCCAGGAAATCCAGGAACATAGCCAACATAAAGATTTGTGTCAGAATCACGCTCAACAATTGCGGTGAAGGTTTTCATAAATGATGACCGCTAGCAATACGTTTTAGATCATAGCCTGACAATCACCTATTCATTTTAAGAATGAACAGGGTAAGCTAAATCGTCAAATCACTACTTCCTGTTCCTAAGACACCAAGAAAAATACATTACACCTTGAAAGGGCTGGTTCTAATCTACTATCGCCCTATTTTGCTGCTCATAACCCCAGCAAACAATAATCTCACGCCCAGACACCAAGATACATAAGATTAACTCTGCACCTTTGCGCCTCTGCGTGAGATTAATTAAGCTAATTAACCAGATAAAATTTCGTCGCCTGACAGGCCAAACCACCGCTTACCTCAGCCAACGTGCAGCGTCTTTAGCGTGGTAGGTCAAAATTAAATCTGCACCAGACCGTTTAAAGCCAGTTAAAGTTTCCATGACCACGCGCTGTTCATCAATCCAGCCGTTGAGGGCTGCGGCTTTCACCATAGAATATTCACCAGAAACGTTGTAAGCAGCAACAGGTAAGTTGCTAGCTTGTTTCACACGCCAGATGATATCCATGTAAGCCAAAGCTGGCTTCACCATCAGCATGTCAGCGCCTTCGGCGATATCCAATTCTATTTCTTTGATGGCTTCGCGGGAGTTACCGGGGTCCATTTGATAGGTGCGGCGATCGCCAAATTGGGGTGCTGAGTCTGCTGCATCCCGGAATGGACCGTAGTAAGCCGAAGCATACTTGGCAGCATAGGACAAAATCGGCGTGTCTTGGAAACCAGCTTCATCCAAACCAGCGCGAATTGCTTGCACAAATCCATCCATCATCCCCGAAGGTGCAATAATGTCAGCGCCTGCTTTGGCTTGAGAAACCGCAGTTTTCTTAAGTAATTCCAGGGTGGGGTCATTTAAAACTCGTCCTGTCAAATCACCAACTTGCAGATAACCGCAGTGACCATGACTGGTATACTCGCACAAACAGGTGTCAGCAATAATAATCAAATCTGGTACTGCTTCTTTCACCGCCGTTGCAGCTTTCTGGACAATACCGCAATCATGCCATGCACCTGTGGCTTCAACATCTTTATCAGCAGGTATACCAAATAGAATAATGGCGGGAATTCCCAAGTCGTAAACTTCTTTTGCCTCTTCGACAATTTTATCTATCGACAGCTGATAGACACCAGGCATAGATTTCACTTCGTTGGCGATCGCTTCACCTGGGACAGCAAACAAAGGATAAATCAAGTCGCTGGTGGTAAGAACAGTTTCACGTACCATCCGGCGGAGTTGGGGATGGGTACGCAGACGGCGGGGGCGATGGGTTGGAAACATAAATTTTTATGAAGAAAAAACACAAATGGACAAAAAACAAAGCGTCACAGACTTGCGGTAAAAACCCGCTTTGGAAGGACACACTACAAACAGCGCTTAACTGTCCTCTGCCCTACACCTGATGAGGTTGTGGGGCAATTTTGTATTTTACAACTTGCTTGTCATTTATCTTCTAAAAAAGACAAGAAAGTATATAAAACTTTCCATCAATATATATGGATGGGCTTGATTTAAAATTTGTGATGAGATATGTGTGAGGCGCAATGATCATCGATAATCAAAACACAGCCTATTACTTATTACCAATATAGCGGTTCTCGACCTAGTGAGGTACGTTTTCAAAGCTATTAACTTTATTAAGAAGGATTGGGGTATACCTCAGTTGCTTAGGAAACGCTATAAGCGATGACCCTGAATCTACAAGCCACCTGTTTATTTTATCTATTCATCAGTGACTTGATCTAACCGGATAAAAACTGATTTTTTCCTAAATAAGTCGGAGAATGAAGGGATAACGAAAAGGTTTTTCAGTATTAGTTAAAACATTAAAAAGCGCCCAAATTGTTAATCCCCAGTGAACTAAAAACCATAAACCTGCTAGAGGTATCAATAAACCAAAACTCACCCAAATCAAAACACCGATAATCGCCCCATAAAACCAGACATTCAAATGAAAATTAATGGCTTCTTTGGCGTTTTCTTTTACAACAGGATCTTCTGTTGCAAAGAGGATGAAAATTGGTATTCCAATCGATACTAATGTGGTACTCAAAAAGATGGCTGCATGAGAAAGTGCTGATAAAAGCTTGCGCTTGTCTGTGTCGTACATTTCTCTGTTCCTTATACAATTAGGTGCTATTTGGGGTAAAGTCTGTGGAGGATGAAGTCTGAAGTCAGTAAACAGTAAAGATTGAACAGTGATCCATTGGTAGCTGTGAACTGATAACTGATAACTGATGACTGAATTTGCCTCCTGTCTTCAAGTCCATTAAGAACCTATCATGAGCATCGTTGTCTTAAGATAAAAAGACTCGCTAAAGTTGGAAAAAGTAAAGTTAAATTTAATTTACAAGTAGATACAGTTATGTCAACTGACCTTGAGTTAGAACTTCACAAAGCAGTTGAACTTCGTCGCAATTTTGCGATTATTTCTCACCCGGATGCTGGTAAAACTACACTCACAGAAAAACTCCTGTTGTACGGAGGTGCTATTCACGAAGCTGGCGCTGTCAAAGCCCGACGCGCCCAGCGCAAAGCGACTTCTGACTGGATGGCAATGGAACAACAACGGGGTATTTCGATTACTTCCACAGTGTTACAATTTACCTACCAAAACTGTCAGATAAATTTACTAGATACTCCTGGACACCAGGATTTTAGTGAAGATACTTATCGGACTCTGGCGGCGGCAGATAATGCAGTGATGTTAATTGATGCTGCTAAAGGTTTGGAACCCCAAACACGCAAACTGTTTGAAGTTTGTAAAATGCGGGGTATTCCTATTTTCACATTTGTGAACAAACTTGACCGCCCCGGACGAGAACCCTTAGAACTGCTAGATGAGATTGAGCAAGAATTAGGATTGCAGACCTATGCAGTCAACTGGCCCATTGGTATGGGCGATCGCTTTAAAGGTGTCTTCGATCGCCACAAACAACAAATTCACCTGTTTGAACGTAGCGCCCACGGTAGTAAAGAAGCGATAAATACAGTTGTTGATTTGGGAAATCCCCAAATTGAAGAACTTTTAGAACAAGACCTTTACTATCAGCTCAAAAACGACTTAGAACTATTAGAAGGGGCGGGAGCAGACCTAGATTTAGATTTGGTACACCAAGGCAAAATGACACCTGTTTTCTTTGGTAGTGCGATGACTAACTTTGGGGTTGAGTTATTCCTCAAGTATTTTCTAGACTATGCCCTCAAACCAGGCCCACACAACAGTAGTGTGGGTGAAGTTGAACCTGAATATCCCGAATTTTCTGGGTTTGTGTTCAAGCTGCAAGCCAATATGGACCCCAAACACCGCGATCGCGTGGCGTTTGTGCGTGTCTGTACAGGCAAATTTGAAAAAGATATGACGGTCAATCACGCCCGCACGGGTAAAGTTGTCCGTTTGTCTCGTCCGCAAAAACTCTTTGCTCAAGAACGAGAATCTATTGATGTCGCCTACCCTGGTGATGTGATTGGTTTAAATAATCCTGGTGTTTTTGCAATCGGAGATACAATTTACACTGGACAAAAGTTGGAATATGAGGGAATTCCTTATTTCTCTCCAGAGTTGTTTGCGACTCTCCGCAACCCCAACCCATCTAAATTCAAGCAATTTCAAAAAGGCGTTTCGGAATTGCGTGAAGAAGGGGCTGTGCAGATTATGTACTCAACAGATGAAGCCAAACGCGATCCAATTTTGGCTGCGGTAGGTCAATTGCAATTCGAGGTGGTGCAATTCCGTCTCATGAATGAATATGGAGTTGAAACCATACTGGATTTATTGCCCTACAGCGTTGCGCGTTGGGTAGAAGGTGGTTGGGAAGCATTGACCAAAATCGGACGCTTGTTCAATACAACCACAGTGAAAGATAGCATGGGGCGCCCAGTTTTACTATTTCGTAATGAGTGGAATTGCCATCAATTACAAGAAGATCAACCTGATCTGAAATTAAGTGCGATCGCCCCAGTTTATTCTAGTCAACAACCAGTGCTTAATGAGTAATAGGTAATTGGTAATTGGTAATTGGTAAAAAATTTACCCATTACCCATTACCTATTAGCCATTACCACTAACAATATAGTTATTGGAGTGCAAACTACTATGCCTTCACATTCTGAACCATCTTTGAAGGCTGGTTTAACCGCCCTTAAGCAAGGAGATTATCAAACAGCAAAAGCCATATTAGAAGAGATTTTAAGTAGTAATAGCGATCGCACGGCAATTATCCAAGCGGAAATCGGCTTAGTTGTCGTTTATACGCGTATTGGTGAAGTTGCAGCAGCGATCGGATTATGCGAGACTCTGATTCAAAACGAACGCCCACATGTTAAAGAATGGGCAGAACGTTCTTTAGAACAAATTAAAAAACGCTATCAAAATGATGATGCGTCTACTGCTGACGTCAGTGGATTTATCCCCTGGAATAATTCTTCACCTGTGGTGGAGTCTCAGCAGTCGCAAACAGAGGACGCCCAGATGCGAGAACGCCAAGATGCGGAGAACACAAACATCGAGCAAACACCAGCCCGCAGTTTGCGAGTACCTACATTTGGCAGAAGTAAAACGCGAGGTTGGCTGGCTTCAGCAGCTTCCACACTCGGCGCCTCTGTACCAAAAACTTCATCTTTACCAATTCCTCCACCCCCCAACTCTGGGACTACTGTTAATCAGGAAAAAGTTAAACCACCTACGATTTACTGGCGACAAGCAGGACGCGCTAAAGTATGGCAACCCCTACCAAAGCGGGGTTTAAAGCTATTGTATTTACTCCAAGCAGGAACATGCGTAGCGCTGTTTTGGGTAATCAAAACGCTGCTGGTGTCGGTAATGAGATTTATTAATGATGCCTTTGTTAAATTACCTTTTTTAGAGCCATTACAGCTTTTATATAGAGATCCTACAAGTATCCTGGTGGTTTTGATTTTTGTCCTGTTCTGTTTATCTCCTTGGTTGTTGGATCGATTACTGACAAAGTTTTACGGTCAACGAGAATTAGAAAAAGACATTTTGCATCGCCATAGTAAAGAGACTGGGCGAGTTTTACAACGCTATTGTCAACAACGAGGCTGGCGGACACCAAAATTATTTGTCCTACCAATGACAGCACCAGTTGCTTTGTGTTATGGTCATTTACCTCGCACAGCCAGAATTGTAGTTAGTCAAGGGTTATTAGAGCAACTCACAAATGATGAAATTGCCACAATCTATGCCAGTCAATTAGGACAGATCGCTCACTGGGATTGTGCTGTGATGTCTTTGTTGCTAGTAGTAACAATTCCGATTTACCAGCTATATCAGTTATTGGGACAGTGGGGAGATGCAAAAACCCAACCGATCTGGCGTGGGATTTTTAGTGTACTGACAAGTCTGGTTTATGGTCTGTGGTGGTTGCTGACCGCAACTGGTTTATGGTTGTCCCAACTGCGGCTTTATTGGTGCGATCGCGTGGCGGCGGAAGTTACTGGTAATCCCAATGCTTTAGTCCGTGCTTTACTGAAAATGACTATTGGTATTGCTGGTGATGTTCAAAAACAAGAACACACCAGTTGGCAGCTAGAAAGCTTAAATCTAGTTATACCCGTAGGCTATAAACAAAGTCTGTGCTTGGGTAGTATGGCTGCTGATATTACCTTTGAATCTCTGTTGATGTGGGATTGTATCAATCCTTATCGATGGTGGTTTGTAATTAATAATACTCATCCTTTAATTGGCGATCGCGCCCTCCGCCTGTGTAGAATCGCTCGTCTTTGGCATGTAGACCCAGAATTATATCTTGAAAGCCAACAGCCTTTAAGAATCAAACCTCAGTCTTTTTTATTACAAATTGCTCCTTGGTTGGGAATTCCTTTAGGCGTTGCGTTTGGGGGTCTGATTTGGTTAATTTGGCAAACTCTGTTTGCACTCAAACTTTTAAACTTGAAATGGATTTATGAGGACTGGAATTTTATCAAGGGCTGTATGCTAATTGGCTTTAGTATCGGCGTTTTGCTGCGGATAAATTATTTCTTTTCAAATATTAAACCTGCGACTGTCCAAACTGATGACCAACTGCCCAACCTGTTAACTAATCCAGCTAGCATTCCTATTGATAGCATCGGTGTGCGTTTTGTCGGAAAGTTATTAGGTCGTCGAGGTACTAGCAACTATTTGGCACAAGATTTAGTCTTGCAATCTCACACGGGTTTAGTCAAACTACATCACATTTCTTGGCTGGGACAGCATGTCAATCCTCAAGAACTACTCGGACGTCAGATAACCGTCACTGGCTGGTTACGACGAGGAGCAACACCTTGGATTGATGTGCAAACCCTACAAACTCAAGGCGGGAAAATCGTTAACAGTCCTCACCCCATTTGGTCTATCGTCTTAGCAGTCGCAGCAGAGGTTTGGGGAGCATATATTCTTCTTAGGGGATAGGGGAACAAAACAAGTCAAAAGTCATAGACGCGCAAGCGGCTTCCCGAAGGGTAAGTCAAAAGTCAAAATTAAGAGTTTGTTCCCCAATGCCCAATGACCCTTGACCAGCAATTGAGAATGTAAATAAATATTGCAAAACATTTCTGTTTCTGTTACATTTATTTACATAAACTGGAGCAACCAATATAGCTCAATCACCAAGCTTGGTAATGAGACTCGGCTGTTTGCCCCAATCAATCCCCTTTTCTCCTTCCAACACAGCAGCAAATCAACCAGCCACAGGCTGGTTTTTGTTTCCAAAAAGTCAACTTCAAAAAAAAAAGTATTTTATGCTACGATGCTTTCATGCAATAGTCGGAAATGTCCGTCCTAAGCTAGCTACGTAGAAAATACCGTGATAATGTAAGAAATGGTGTTCAAATATTTGGAACAAGGGCGTTGAAGTCATTTCCTGTCGTGAGCAGTAAGTTGTAAGATTCATAAATTCTTAGAATAAAGGTATTGTTAGCGCAGTGTACGCTTTTGTGTTCAACAAGCTTAATTTTGGAAAAAAACAGTATTGTAATAGGTTAATAGTTTGGAGTAAAAAACTAGGTTTGTGGCATTGTTATTCAATAGCATCTATCAAAAGCCAAAACCCAATTACTGTTTTTTGCCTAGCAGTTTTTCAACATAACTCTGGAGGTTAGTCCATGTCCGTTCGTCTATATATAGGTAACTTGCCTAAAGAAGAAATAGATCGGCAAGAACTGCAAGCAGTTTTTGCGGAAGAAGGTGATGCTGTCACCACTAAATTGATTAAAGACCGGAAAACCGGCAAATGTCGTGGCTTCGGTTTTCTCACGGTAAATAATGACGAACAAGCAGACCAGATTATTGAAAAATACAATGGTCAAATGTTCAAAGACTCTCCCATCAAATTAGAAAAAGCATTACCTCGTACAAAGGGAGAGGATAATGAAGAACAAGCACCTACTAAAGCTGCTAGTCAAAGTGGTGGTCATGCCAGTGCTGGCACACCGAGAGAAAACAAAAAATCTAAGAAGCCTCGCCGTGGTGGTAGTCCCAAAGAAAGTTCTCCAGCAGGCGATACAGATGCTATTCGTCCAGATCCACGCTGGGCTTCTGAGTTGGAAAAACTTAAACAAATGCTGGCTGCACAAACTACAACTTAGTCTGCCAGTAGAAGTAATTAAAAATTAAAAGTTCAAAGTAATTTTGAATTTTTAATTTTTAATTATCTACCTTCAAGCTATTTTCAAACTAGACCCCCAAGGGCGTTAGCGTAGCTCCTCTCTCAAGAGGCTCCCGCCCACAACGAGGGTATAAAAAGACGACTCCTCCTAACACCCCCACACCCATTTTCTTACACAGGATACAGTTTGACTAGCTACTTAGTCAAAAGGGATATGCAACCATTTTTGTAAGTGCGATCGCAAATTTTGGTTGAAGTGCGAACGTTGCTCGTGTTTGTCTGTGCGAATTGGCTTGCGTTGTTGATCTAAAACCCAACCATAATCGCTACTTAAGCGCAGTTTATCTTGCCAATCTGAAATAGAAACAATCAGACTAGGCGCAGGAGTGTTATCTGTATCTTTGACTTTGAATACGTAATTAAATGTATTCTGTTTGCCAGGAGCAACAGTTGAGGGTTGTCCACATTCTTCCAAAAGTCGCGATCGCACTTGCTCTACCAAACCAGGTTTATCTATTTCTTCGAGTGTACGAACTGCTAAAGTCAGAGCAAAGTAAAACTCTTCAACGGGAATAAATTCTAATTGCATAAGGGTATTTTACTAGACACAGAGTCTATATCTTCTTACAATTGCTTTCTAATTTTGCTACAGCGTCTATTCATTTTATTTTTTTGCTGAGAAGATTTGATACTCCGCTTCGCTGCACGCTCACTTGAAAATAAGGATCGGGGAGCAGGGACACGAGGGATACGGGGGACAAGGGAGAATAGCCAATGCCCAATGCCCAATGCCCAATGACTAAACCATTGAGATTTTGATGGTTCAGGATATAGACCATCTATATATTGAAGTGAAAATATATAGGTATCTTAATATATGAATAATATTTATAAATTAAATTTATTTGTTACTCAAGTTTCGTAATTCATATTTATCTTTAAAGATAGGGAGTTGTCTCAATATTTTTCTAAAAATAGGTAACTTTTATTACTAAGTCCAAAATTTTCAATGTATAAAAATTAGCTTTTTTGTGAAAAAATAAAATCTAAATACTGAAACTATTAGTATTTAGAATAAAAAATATTTGCATTTATTATCAAATAAGTTCACAAATTACATTTATTTAACTCAATTTCAGCAAGTTTCCTGAAAAAATCCCTTTTCTTATCGAAACTATCAAATAAAAATATTACCAATTATATATAAATAAAACAAATATAAATATGTAATTCAGCAGATGACTTCTAGTCACTGGTGTATAAAAATATTTGACATATTAAATTAAAATAAAGATTACTTAAACTTTCGACATAAATAATGAGGTGAAAAAATAAACAAGACAAAAACTTGCTTAACACCTCGTTCAAATCAAAAACCAACAAACTATGAACTCTAGAACTGAACAACGCATAGCCTTGATTTCAGTCCATGGCGACCCAGCAATTGAAATAGGCAAAGAAGAAGCTGGAGGACAAAATGTTTATGTACGCCATGTGGGCGAAGCTTTAGCCCAGCTAGGATGGCAAGTAGATATGTTTACCCGCAAAATCAGTCCGGAGCAAGATACTATTGTTCAACATCATCCGAATTGTCGAACAATACGTTTAGAGGCGGGTGCTGTTGAATTTGTCCCCAGAGACAATTTATTCGCATATTTGCCAGAATTTGTAGATAATTTTCTCGATTTCCAAAGAGAAAATAGTGTGAATTATCCATTAATTCACACAAACTACTGGCTTTCTAGCTGGGTAGGAATGCGGTTAAAGAAAATTCAAGGTAGCAAGCAGGTTCATACATACCACTCATTAGGGGCGGTCAAATATAACACTATTAAGACTGTTCCTCTGATCGCCAGTACACGGTTAGCAGTGGAAAAAGAAGTATTGGAAACAGCAGAACGGATTGTGGCGACAAGTCCACAGGAAAAAGAACATATGCGATCGCTCGTTTCCACAAAAGGTAACATCGATATTATTCCCTGCGGTACTGATATTGAGCGCTTTGGTTGTATTGATCACAAAACAGCAAGAGTTCAGTTAGGTCTTAATCCCGAAGACAAAGTAGTTATGTATGTGGGGCGTTTTGACTACCGTAAAGGTATAGAAACCCTGGTGCGTGCTGTAGCACAATCTCGATTCCGTGGTGAAAAAAATCTTAAGCTGATCATTGGCGGTGGTAGTCGTCCGGGACAAAGCGACGGTATGGAACGCGAACGAATTGAAGGTATTGTTGCTGAATTGGGAATGAGCGACTTTACCATCTTTCCAGGTCGTCTCAGTCAGGACATCTTACCTATTTATTATGCTGCGGCTGATGTTTGCGTTGTTCCCAGTCACTATGAACCATTTGGATTGGTAGCCATAGAAGCGATGGCTTGCTATACACCAGTTGTAGCAAGTGATGTTGGTGGACTTCAGTTTACTGTCGTGTCTGAAGAAACTGGTTTGCTAGCACCACCACAGGATGAAGAAGCTTTTGCTGTGGGGATTGACCGAATTCTTGCCAATCCCCTATGGCGAGATCAACTAGGTCAAGCTGCGAGAAACAGAGTTGAAACCAAGTTTAGTTGGAATGGTGTAGCAACTCAACTGAGTGAACTCTACACCCAGTTATTACAACCAAAAGTTCAAGAGCAAGAACCAGTATTACTAAGTTCATAATTTTTCAGTAATTCATAACAGGTAATTGGTAATGGCTAAGGATTCAGCAAGCTCAAGATTATTCTGATGCTGCATTGACATTTTCCGAAAAGTCAATTGCCATTACCATAAAAGATGCACGTCGATACGATATCTCTATCAATGTGCATCTGTTGTTTTCAAGAGCTATGTCAACCATTAAAGTTACTTGAGCGAAAAATTGTTGTGCAAACATTTGACTTTACCACTCTCAGCGCTGTTTGTAGCGACATCCGCGCTCACTGGTTCCCATCGCGCTTGGAACAAGTTTATCAGCGCGATCGCCATACTATTTGTGTTGCGCTACGTACCCTCAAACAGCGCGGTTGGCTAGAAATTTCTTGGCACCCCCAAGCTGCGCGTCTGCACATCGGTGATCCACCACCGCGATCGCCAGACACATTTACTTTTAGTCAACAGCTAGTTCATCAGTTGGGTAATTTAGCCTTAATCGCAGTTGAGGCGATCGCACCTTGGGAACGGGTTGTTGATTTACAATTTGCTCGTCGTCCGGGAGAAGAACCTCTGTATCACCTGTATGTAGAAGTGATGGGTAAATACAGTAATGTCATTCTCACTGATGCGAATAATATTATTATTACTGCTGCTCATCAGGTCAACCAACAAAAATCGAGTGTTCGTCCCATCCTCACCGGACAACCTTATGAAACTCCACCGAGTCTGACTAATGCTATACCTAGTTTGAGCGAATCCCAACAACGTTGGCAAGAACGAGTGAGTTTAATTCCAACAGCGATTAAGCGACAGTTGTTGAAAAACTATCGTGGTGTTTCTCCAGCATTAGTACAGTCGATGCTGTTGGCTGCGAATATAGATCCAGAAACAAATACTGACACTCTGACACCCCAAGATTGGCAAAAATTGTTTGCACTTTGGCAAGAATGGTTGCAAAATCTAACAGACGAGAAATTTCAACCAGCTTGGACTACAGAAGGATACACTGTGATTGGTTGGGGTGGAATTGAACCAGCAACGGATATTCAAGAATTACTCAACCGCTACTACACAGATCAACTTAATCAACAAACTTTCTCGCAACTGCGTCATCAACTGAGTCAGAAAGTCAGTAATCTTTTAGAAAAACTGCGGCTAAAAGCACAAACTTTTCAACAACGCTTACAGCAATCGGATCGAGCCGATGAGTATCGTACCAAAGCTGATTTGTTAATGGCGTACCTGCAAAACTGGGAACCAGGAATGAAAGAAATTACCCTTCCTGATTTTGAAACTGGTGAGCCAGTCCAAATTGGACTCGAACCAGATAAAAATGCTATACAAAACGCTCAAAATCTCTATAAACAACACCAAAAACTCAAACGCGCTCGTGCTGCTGTCGAACCATTACTAGCAGAAGTCAACGCCGAAATCGAGTATTTAGAACAAGTCGAAGCTGCGATCGCTCAAATAGACAATTACACAACAGCAGCAGATTTGCAAGCCCTAGAAGAAATTCGTGAAGAATTAATTCAACAGCAGTATTTAGAAGAGCAAGAATACCGTAGTCGTAGTACTAGCGAAACCCCCAATAACTTTTATCATTACCGCACTCCTAACGGTTTTGAAGTCTTGATCGGTCGTAACAATCGACAGAATGACCAACTAACCTTCCGTATCGCTGGCGATTATGACTTGTGGTTCCACACTCAAGAAATTCCAGGTAGCCATGTACTATTACGCCTAGAACCTGGTGCTGTTCCAGACGAAGCAGATTTACAATTCACTGCTAATCTGAGCGCTTACTACAGTCGCGCTCGTCAAAGTGACCAAGTACCAGTCGTTTACACTCAACCAAAGCACCTCTATAAACCCAAGGGAGCTAAACCGGGAATTGCTATTTACAAACAAGAACGTATTATTTGGGGACAACCGCAGTTAGTTAATGCTTAGTGGTTGGTGGTTGGTTGTTGGTTAATGTATTATGAACTCCCCATCTCTCACACCTTAAATTATTCTTAAAGATAGAAGCCAAATTTCTTGGTCTTATTGGTCAATTTCTTTTTTTTGATAAAAATTAACTAAAAATCTGTGTTGGCTGCTACAATCTTGTTAAGAAAGATTGCCCGTTGCGTTCTGGAAACGCGATGTTTGGATTTCACTCTATATGAGAAGAGAACATAAAGGATAGCCTTGTTTATAGACCAGTCTGTTATGACTGGTCTTTTTTTATATCAACAAGTAAAATTTTTTTCAGTAATTCCTACATTATATTTATAGGACTTACGCACACACACAATTCATTTTTCGTTTGTAGTGAGGACTTTAGTCCTCACTACAAACTTAGAAACTAAAGGTAGTTCTTAGTGCGCCAATGATAACGTTATCGTTGTCAGTGTTATGATCCGGTGCAGTTAGCCAAATTACACCGGGGGTGATGGTGATGTTCTCGCTTAACTGATACTGGTAAAAAGCTTCGACGTGATATGAGGTATCTTCGTCCTCATCGATTTCATTGATGCTGGAATTAGTAACTTTCGGCTCCATACCAACAATTATACCTGCAACGCTACCTTTACTACCGAGGTCGGGAAATCCTAGAGTTACTGCCCAGTTCCAGATATCCAGTTTACCACGGTCAATTGTTCCTCCTTCTGTAGATAAGTTCTGAGCATTGGTGTAACCAACCCAACCACCCAAAACAAAATTATCGTTGAGTTGATAAGTTGCTTCTAGACCATAGGAATTGCTGGAGAAAGGTACATCTACATTAAAATTGGAGTTAAAGAAGGATCTCGGATTTGCTCGATTGCTACCAGCACCCAATTCCTGATTGTAAGCATTGATGTAGGTTAAGCCAACGGTTAAGCGATCGCTCGGTTGAAAGGTTAGTTGTGCTAGTGCGCCGTAAGGGCCACTAAACAAACCGTTATCAGCAGATGGGTCATTGGGTGAACTCGCCAAATACGCCAAACTGAGTGCTAATGTATCACCAAAGTTTTGCGTGACACCCAAACCCGCACCATCCATCTGGTAATAAATTGGGTTGCGTGTACCAAAGGTCGATAACGCACCAAACGCACCGTCTCCATCAAACTGGCTGATTGTATTTGTAACGTCGTCTGCTGCACCTGCATTAGCAATAGCAATGACTTCAGTACTATCACCTAGTGGAAATTTGTAAAACAATGCATCTATGAAAGCATCAGTTGTACCATCTTCACCAGCAAAGGACAGATTACCTTCTGGTGTGCCAATATCTGGGTTGAGAATATTATTAGCTTGAATCCTGGTAAATAGAGTATCTTTCCCTGTGAAGCTAGTGTTAAATTCTACACGCGCTCTTGCCCCAAGGGTTGTATTGTTTCCTTTAGCATCCACACCATTGACATCATCTCCTCCCAGAACATCGGTAATCGCCATTACCACTTGTCCGGTTAATTTACTTGTGGTAGAAAATTGATTTGCTTCCAATTCTGCGGTATGTGCTTCTAGTGTATCTACACGACCCCGCAGAATTGCCAACTCTGCCGAAAATTCTTCTTGCAGTCTTTGGAGTGCGGCTAAATCTTCTTTTGTCACCAACTCTGATGTGGTGGTAGCGATGATTTCGTTGACGCGATCTAAACATGCATTCAAACCTGCGGCGAACTCATAGCGCGTCATCGGCCGATTACCGCGATAAGTACCATTTGGATATCCAGCGATACAACCGTAGCGTTCTACCAGTGATTGTAAAGCTTGAAAAGCCCAGTCTGTAGGTTGCACATCTGACAATTGAGAAACCGAAGTTACTTGACCCTGAACATTTTTGTTCTCAGCGCTTTGGTTCGGAGTGACTACCAATTGCAGTTGAGTGTTTTCTGAAGTTTTAATTGTTTCTCCTGCGAATGCAGTAGCATCAACCAGTAGGATGGCGCCGAGAACTGCTGGACTTACCAACAGAGATTTCCAAAATTTTTGCATTTTTCCTCACACTAAATAAAAAAAGCCATAGTGACAATTACTAGCTCCCTAGCCTGAATCGTCACCAGCCTAAAGTGCTAACCACAAATCGAAGTATATTTTTGATAGATTACCATTCTGCTTGTTGACAGCAGCTTTATTAAAAAGGATTCTCAATTAATCTACCAGTTATTAGGAATTTTTTAATACTAAGTCTAGAAATCATAACCAAATAATGAAGTTGTGCAATAGATGAGCCATAAATTCTGTTAGAAAAATATATCACTAAGAAAGCCGTTGCGGTGCAACGTCTCTACAGAGTTTAAATGTCAATTGATTTATCTTATCCGAGCCATATTGTTATAGTGTGTGGTTTTGCGTCAGTTCTCAAACATTTAATGAGAATGATACTTATTTTAGTCTAGAGGAGGTAGAATAAGTCTCATTGTCAAGTTCAAATTCCTGGGGAGTTAGCAGGACTGTGACTCAGATTCCTAGAGAAAGTAAAAAAAATAAACCCAAGAATAGTATTATCTCTTTAATTACTTTGCTAATGTTGATTGCTGGAACTGGTTGTACTCAAACAAATACAACAGGCTCAGTCAATACAGAACAAGCACCTCAAGCGCAGGAAGCAGCATCTACACCTGCACAAAAATCAGGAAAAATTAAAGTAGTGGCAACGTTTTTACCGATATATTGGTTTACGAAAGCGGTAGCAAGGGATACAGCAGATGTGACAATCTTAGTACCTCCAGGAACAGAAGTGCATGAGTATCAAGCAACACCGGAAAATGTGAAAGCGATCGCCACAGCCAATGTATTAGTCAAAAATGGCTTAGGTTTAGAAGAATTTTTAGAAGCAACAGCTAAAAATGCTCAAAATCCGAAGTTAACACAAATAGATGCCAGTAAAAGCATTCAACCTATAGAAAAAATATCACCAGTTGCAGAAGCAAGAAATCAAGAGGAAGAACACGATCATGAACATGCAGGAGGGAATCCGCACATCTGGTTAGATCCTGTTTTAGCAAAACAACAAGTTATTAATATTCGAGATGGCTTGATTGCAGCTGATCCTGCTAATAAAAATATATATGAAACAAATGCCGCAGCTTATATAAAACAATTAGATTCTTTAAATAATCAATATCAGCAAACTTTACAAAAAAATCCTAACTGCACATTTGTCACGTTTCACGATGCTTATCCATATTTAGCCAAACGTTACAACCTCAAGCAAGTAGCAGTCGTAGAAATTCCCGAAGACCAACTGACACCAACAGATGTCCAAAAAGCAGTGAACGCGGTGAAACAGTACAAAGTCAAGGCTTTATTTGGTGAACCAGGAATAGATAACAAATTATTGACAAGTCTTTCTAAAGACCTGAATTTAACTTTACGTGAACTAGATTCCTTGGAAACAGGCCCAACAGACCCGCAACATTATTTTCAGGCAATGCAAAATAATTTGCAAACTTTAGAAATAGCTTGTAAATAACTGTCATTAATCATTAGTCATTTGTTATTTGATGAATAAACTCTTTTATTATCACCTTTTCTCGAATAATTAATCACCAATAATTAATTTTTTCTGAGTACTTATACCAATGACTAATGACCAATGACTATTGTACAGACGCGTAGACGCTCGTCAGAGCGGCTTCTCGTAAGAGTATAATCGCGTCTCTACCAATAACCAATGACCAATGACCAATGACTAATGACTAATAACCAATGAATCTTGAAATTCCTATCCTGAAAGTTGAACAATTAAGTGTCAAGAAGGGTAATTATCTAGCTATTTTTGATGTTTCTTTTGAATTGTTGCCAGGGACAAATACCGCGATAGTTGGTCCCAATGGTGCGGGTAAAAGTACTTTAGTACAAGCAGTTTTAGATTTGATTCCACGGACTACTGGCAATATAGAAATATTTGGTCGTCCAGTAAATAGACTAGGAAATTTGTGTAATCAGTTGGGGTATGTGCCACAACATTTTATTTTTGACCGTAGTTTTCCGATTTCTGTGAGTGAGTTGGTAGGTTTGGGATGGGTGAAGGAAGGGAAAAGGGAAAGGCTATTTTCTCAAATCTTATGGCAGCAAAATCAGGAAAAAGCAACAGCTGTTACCTCTGCTTTACGACGAACTGATACTTATCATTTGCGAAATCAAGCAATTGGTACTTTGAGTGGTGGTCAGTTAAAACGAGTATTGCTTGCTTATTGCTTGGTTATGCCGAGAAGATTATTAATACTAGATGAAGCCTTTGCTGGGGTAGATGTACAAGGTGCAGCAGATTTTTACACCCTGCTAAATGAACTCAAGCAAGAAGAGGGTTGGACAGTTTTACAAGTTTCCCACGATATTGATATGGTTAACCGTTATTGCGATCGCGTGATTTGTCTCAACCAAACCATCGTTTGCACCGGAGTCCCAGAAGTTGCGCTTTCACCACAAAACCTATTAGCAACCTACGGCCCAGGATTTAGCCGTTACCAACATAATCATTAAAATGGGGATTGGGGAAGGTGGGGTCCCCTCTGGGGATAAGGGGTAATGGGGATTGGGAACAGTTATAAAGAATAGCAACTGATAACTGATAACTGATAACTGATAACTGATCTTACTCATCTAGGTGTTCAGCAACGGCTTGATAAAGATGCAAAACATGGTGATCGTGGAGGCTATAAAATACACGACGACCTTGCTTACGATAATTGACTAAGCGCATGACTCGTAAATTTCGCAACTGATGGGATACAGCAGATTCGGTCATCTCCAGCGTCGCTGCTAAGTCACTCACACAAAGTTCTTTTTCTGCTAAAAGAGATAGAATTCGCAGACGATTAGCATCCCCTAAAAAACTAAAAAATTCTGCCATTCTTTGAGCTTTTTGGCTACTGATAACCTCAATTGAAAGGGGTTGCAAATCTTTTGTAAACATCTCGTTTTTCTGACAATTTAATTAGTGAATAGAAACTAAACTTGTGTACTTCACAGATTGATGATTATATGTAAATAATATTGCATGAGTTGCTTTAATGATTATCATTTTTATTGGTTAGCCGTGACCACAGTTAGTGACCTTTTAACTTTGCTACAGTTTCCCTTTATGCAGCGAGCGATCGCAGGTGCTGTATTAATGGGAATACTGGGTGGTTTGCTTGGCTGTTTTGTCACCCTGCGCCAGTTGTCTTTTTTTAGTCATGCTGTCGGTCATGCGGCATTAGTCGGCGTAGCATTAGGTGTATTGCTACAGTTAAATCCTACTTTGATGTTGCTACCTTTCACATTGGTGTTTGGGGTAGTCGTGATTTACTTTATCGACAAAACTGATTTAGCTAGCGATAGCGTACTTAGTATAGTATTGTCAGGAGCCTTAGCGATCGGCATAATTTTAAGTAGCCTGATCCAAGGATATCGCGGTAACTTGATGGGAGTTTTGTTTGGCGATATTCTGGCGATCGATCTCACAGACCTGATTTTAACCATGCTGGTGCTTGTGGGAGGGAGCATATTTCTATTATCAACCCTACGCCAGCAAATTTTGTTAACCCTTAATCTTGGTGTGGCAAAAGTCCAAGGAATTCCAGTACAAATTTATCGATATGGATTTGTAATTTTGCTTTCATTAGCTGTTGCTGTGGCGATTAAGGCTGTCGGCGTTTTACTGGTGAATGCATTTTTGGTAATTCCCGCTTCCACAGCGAAATTGATGAGTCATCACTTTAGCCGCTTTCTGCTGCTGTCGGTGATTGTTGGTTCTACCACCAGCATCGCTGGCATAATTGCATCAGGTCTTTTTAACCTGGCTTCTGGCCCAAGTATTGTGCTGCTACAATTTATCGTATTTATAGCTGTTTTCGGCTGGGTCAAGTTGATCAGCAAAGGTACATAGTTTTTTTTGATTTACCTATTGCAATCTGAGAAAAAGTTTGCTACATTGGTTAATCGTTGAAAACAAATGTTTTCGCCGGGATAGCTCAGTTGGTAGAGCAGAGGACTGAAAATCCTCGTGTCACCGGTTCAAGTCCGGTTCCTGGCATAATTCACAAAACCCCCGCAGACACTTGGTATGTGGGGGTTTAAAGTTTCTAAAAAACCCTATTTCAGCCGTTTTTGGTGGTGTAAATCTGGTGTAATTTTATGCCACGTTGGACATTTTTGGACGAGGTTAGTTAAATTTTGGGGGTAAATTGGGGGTAAATCAGGGCGCGCTGATTGACCTAATTTCAGGAGTTGCCTATGAACTCTCAACCCTCTGGAGGTAAATCCTCTAAAGGTACTGTTCAGATTAAAAACTCAAACAAACGCTTGCAACTTGTTTTTCGCTATGGCGGGAAGCGTCATTATCTCTCGACAGGTTTCACAGATACGCTTCGGAATCGCAAGTTGGCGGAAATGAAGGCAAGGCAAATTGAGTTGGATATTCTCTCTGGTAATTTTGACACAACTCTAGCCAAGTACAAACCAGAGTTGTTGCTGAGTACCGTTACCCCAACTTTAACCCCAACTTTTACACCAGTTGTTGAAGCCGAACCATCTCTGGTGGAGTTGTGGGAGAAGTACACCGACTTTAAGCGCCCTGGTTTATCGCCCAGTACTCTAGCGAAAGATTTTACAAAAGTCTTTCGCTGTATCAATTTTCATCTGCCAATCAAAACCTTGGATAGTGCAGTAGCAATTCGAGACTGGTTAATTGCCAATAAAACCCCGAATACAGCCAAACGAATTCTGACACAACTTTCAGCTTGTTGTAATTGGGCGGTGAAATCTCAGTTAATTAAAGAAAATCCATTTGAGAATATGGCAACTGACATAAAGATTCCCAAAGCAGACAAGGAAGACAGTGATATAAATCCCTTCAGTCGGGATGAACGTGACAGAATTATCGAAGCATTCAAAAATAACCGCTACTACAAACACTATGCCCCATTCATTGAATTTCTTTTCATGACAGGCTGTAGACCATCTGAAGCTGTTGGTTTGCAATGGAAACACATTTCTAAAGACTTCAGTTCTATCCGGTTTGAGCAAGCTGTAGTAATTTCTGAATCTGGATTAACCTGCAAGAAAGGCTTGAAAACTCAGAAAAAACGAACCTTTCCCGTCAATGCTCGTTTGGCTACACTACTAAAATCGATCAAAGGCAATACTGTCTGTGTTGATGCAAAGATATTTCCTTCACCCGAAGGAGGATGGATTGATATTCACAACCTGACTAACCGAGGTTGGAAATCAATTCTAGCAAAGCTTGATGGGATTGAATATCGCAAGCTTTATCAAACGCGACATACATTTATTACGCTGGCGTTGGACAATAAAATGGATGTGAAAGACGTGGCTAAGTTAGTGGGTAATTCGCCGGAAGTTATTTATCGACACTATGCAGGACAAAGTAGAGAGATTGTTGTGCCAGATTTTTGAGAAAGCTGTTTGATTAGAAGAGGGATAAGCTGGCATAAATATTATGAATTGCCAGTTGATAAGCGATCACCTGTATTCTTCACATTTCCTATAGGCTTACCAACCAAATGTTGTGCCGTAATTCTAAATAGAATTTGCCCTTCGATTAGAACGTTTCTGATTGCTCAGTAAACTAGCATGGTATACATCTATTGCTCGATGGTGAGCGATCGGGTCGTGGCGATTTTGTAACCAGTCTTGTATGAGTTCTAAGTTGTAGCGAACACAACGACTATTAATCCGCACCCAGTGTGTTCCTTCAATCCACGTTCCATCAAGCCGATATTTCTTTAGTGTGGCAAAGCTGAGATTCAAATGCTCCGAGGCTTGCTGTTTGCTTACAAATTTAAACATAGTTTGAGCATCATAGAAATCTTCTTGAAACTTTACTTTGAGAATTTTCAATATTGGCACAAAAATTGTTATTTTTTTATTTTTCCTATCTTCTTAAATAAGAAAGGATATTCCAACCTATTTAAATAAAGCTGTCTCGTTAAAATTAAACAGATAAAAGAGGTTGGATATTATTGGTCTATTTGGAATCATTTATACATAATTATTTTTGCTTTGACAAGTTTGATTGAGCAACATCAAATCAACTTTGACTGACTTCAGTTCACACAAATAAATAAAAAATCACCGAATTATTAAACTTGATACTAATTGCAAAATCATTAACTCTCACTAAAGCGATAGACTTGTTTAGCACTAAAGCGATAAATTAATTCATGTCTTTAGAAAGATCGCTATTCAAAGCCTTTAACAGAAAATAGGCATAGTGATTTCTCAAGTCCAATCTCATGAATGAGACAATTAATAGCTTTTTAATTACCGACCATCAAGACTTACAATACATATCTAATGTAGTTAACCAAGTATTAGATAAAAAACATGTATTAGGCTCTATAAAAGATGTACAAACTGCTTTAAAAGAAGTTAGCTTGGAACACGGTAAGGAAATTCAAATGAATTTGATATTTGAGGAAAACAACCTAACCGGATTTAACTTTTCGTTCAAAAACGAACCTACAAAAACTACTGCTACTATTCCTTTTAAACAACAGGAAATTGAGATGCAGATGGAAAGCGGTTGCATTATACCCCGCGAACCGCTTACCACAACTATTGATGTAGCGACAACTGAAGTTAAAGGCAATCTTTCAATTTCTGACTCTAGCAAGAGCGAAATAATTGTTGCACCCGGATTGCAGGTAGAAGATCAGCACATTATTACCCCAGAAAATTCTGAAATTGAGGAAACTCTCAAGTCACCCTGTCCCGGATTTGAGAAGATGAATCCGGCTTTGACTAATCTTGCACAACGATTAGAATCTCGCAATGAAATCGACGGATTGTGGTTAACAGGTTTGACTCTCAAAGCAGGAGTTTCATTAGCTTCTACTCTGCAAACAGAAAATAAACCTGATAGCCAAGCTGCTGGGTTGGCAATAATTAAACGCTTTGGGCAAGTTCTACCCCAAGAGTTTGCAGAATTAAAAATAGGTACTTCTGCCAAAGCTATAACGTGGAAAGATCCTCAATCTAGCAAACTGTATAGTTTTCAATTTGAACCACCATTAACTTCATTAGAAAGCAATATTTTCATACCAGCTTCTATAAAAGGATTTGAGAAAGCTTCCGGTTTCAATTCCACGCAATGTGTTTTTGCTGCCACCTTAATCGATGCCAAATATGACCGTTGGAGTATCGAGCAGTGCGATTTTACTGCTAATCAGATTCGTTCTTTAACCTTTGCCAATAAAACCCCATTTCAAGACCACTCTCCTATAACTGTACTTGCCGGAGATGGTTTTGATTATGAAATATAACGCATTTTTTGCAACTTTAATATATTACCAATGGCTCTATTATGCGTGGTAATTAAAATCAGTTTTACTTCAACAAATTAACTGAAAATAACTATACCCTATACAGATGCACAAACTTTCATTGGCTGAAACTTTTGTTGATAATGAGGTTTAAATTGACAAAAAACGATGTAAAAATAAGTATTGCTTTAGGTTCGGGATTAGTTTATTTGGCAGTCAAAGAACCACTAGTGATAACAGTTATTTTATCAGTGGGCTTATTATTTTACTGCCTGAATAGATTAATTGCTTTTATTCCCTATCTCAACCATTTTATTGGAAAAAGAATTAGCTTTTGGCACGTAGTTGGAGTGATTACGGCAACTACCAGCACTCTATCAGTTTTTGTAATGCCAGCACAGGCGATTTTCTTAAGCGGATTGGAGCAATTTCTCACTAATATCGCTCAACAAAGTTCTACTGGTGGTGCGGGAGGTGCTGGTATAGATCCGCAAGCGATCGCACTAGTTTTCAATGCTATTCGCGCTGTCTTCCTGCTCTTGGTAGGTGTAGCTGCACTGTTTGCCTACAACCAAGCGCAGCAGGGTAACGATTGGCGACCGATCGCCACCCAAGCTGGTTTGGCGATCGGCATTATTCTTGTCATTGACGTGATCACGTTTTTGTTCGTAGGTAATGGTACTGGTACTAACACTACCGGAAATTAAGCAAATGGAAAATTAGTTCAAACAGACAAATTATTATGTTTTAAAGCTTATGTCGATAGACCCAGATAAAGAACCTGTCAAAGTTAATAAGATTTTGGGCAAGCAAGCTGGATTGGGTCCCGTTCCTGCAAATCAAATTCTACCTTGGTTCGCCATTATTATTATTTCCTACTTTATTTTTGACGGACTATTGGGTTGGGGAATCCCTAAAGTAGCTGTTATTAGTTTTTGGTTAATACTGAGTTGGTGGTTTGTGACAGGAAAAGACCCCGATAAATACGTTAATCGCTTTCGCAAACCAAGGGGACGTAATTGGGTTACTGGCGGTGTAATTTATATATCTCCTTTACTGCCTTTGAGTGTGAGAAGAAAATTGTTTAGAAGTCATAATTTAGAAGATATAAGGAGTAAATAGGGTTTTAAAGCTGTTAATATTTTGCCGCTAAATGTTTCCCTAACTATAATATTTAAATTATACATTTATCAGTAATTAAGATGTTATGCAAAATCAGATATCTTAATTCAAATATAAGTTTTTTTATGAAAAATGAACACTTATTCTTCTTTCATTCTATCTCTTGCTTTTCTTTGAAAAATATTTATGAAAACAAAAATTCCACCAATTAATGTTGTTGAACAACACCATCAGAAAGTGACATACTTCCCTTTTGAAAACGAACTTGACCTTTGCTGTATGCTTCGCATCGAACGCGATAACCGCAGTATTGGTGCATTCCTTCTCAATCAAGGTGATATCTCAGATGAAACTAAATTTCAAATTGTTTTTCCTCTTCACCTCAAAGGTATCCATGACCAACTTTATCGAGAAGAAGTCTTAGAAATTTATAACGGAATTTCTGAAGCAATGAAATTTATCCTACTTGGCGAAAGATGTACTTTTCTTTTGGGACGTTATTCGGAAGACTCGGACAGACAGCAACATCTTAACTATCTTGCCGAATCTTGTTCTTTAAAATTACCTGCTATTCTAATGCGAAATGAACAAGCCAGAATACAAGAATTAACTCGTAAAGGGGCAAGGTCAATTTGGCAACAGATGGTATTTTGTACTTGGACAGCAGATGAATTTGGCTCACGCAAACCAGACCCTTTATCCAAACTGATTTACAAATTAGGAAAAGCAGGACGCTTTTTCTTAGATAATGTCACGGGACGTATATCCTCTCAACAAGAACAAGTTATTAGCCACGTGCTGATGAAGGCATATACTGAAGGATTTCTTCAGTGGGAAATGCTATTTAATACTAAAGCAGGACTAGAAATTAGTCCCTTGAGCGATATAGAACTTTGGTCATGGCTTTGGGGCAGATTTAATAAATCTCCTGCACCACCAATTCCGCAACTTTTAGTGTTAGTAGAAGACAAGGATCAGGGTATCAAACTTACAGAAATTCAAAATTCTTCAAAACACGCGACAACAATTTTAATTACTGGGGAACGGGGACGGAGTTCTTGCCCAGAACACCGTCAATGTTCCTCCCGTGTTTATGTCAAAGACAAAGTTTGCGGTGTTCTAACTATGGTAGACACCGTATCTGCGTGGACGAACGCCAGGGAACAAATCTCCTGGATGTGGAAAGTTTTGAGTGAAAGTCACGTCCGAGACACTGAGGTATGGGTAGAAATTTCTCCTGCCAACCAATACCTTACCCAAGACAACTTACACCGCCAAGCAAAACAAACTAAAGCTGCGCGAGAACGTGCTTTACTCAAAGGTAGCGGTCGGGATATCGGCGCAGAAATCAAGCAAGAGGAAAGTTTTGACGCGCAGAAGAAACTATATAAAGGTGCTGTTCCACTCAACTGTGCTGTTGTGTTTCTCGTCTACCGCGAGAATGCAGAAAGCTTAGATTTGGCGTGTGATTTGCTTTGCAATAGTTTTGGTACAGCTAAAGTCGTGCGCGATCGCAATATCGCTTCTCAAATATGGCTAGAAACTTTGCCCATTACCTGGCGACGGATATTGCATTCCAGTTCAATTTTGAGTGAGAGGCGGCTAGTTTTGGAAAGCGAAACTGTGGCTGGTGTTCTACCACTTACAGTTCCCAGAGAACTCGACCATATAGGCGTAGAGTTCCTCACAAACCGAGGTGGTAAACCCGTCTGTGTGGACTTATTCTCATACACTCAACACGCCCTAATTACAGGTAAAACGGGTTCTGGTAAGTCGGTGTTACTGTGGCGGTTTATGCTCGATGCCTTATCGCAGGGAATCCCAGTCGTGGGTATAGATATCCCTGCTGCGGACGGTGAAAGCTCCTTTAAAACAGGAATTGAGTTGTTGGGCGATGCGGGTGCTTATTTTGATTTATCCTGTGCTTCCAACAATTTGATGGAACCTCCTGACCTGCGATGCTTTGATGCAGGCGATCGCGCTTTGAGAATGAAATCATGGCGTTCGTTCATACGCAATGCTTTGGGTGTCATCGTTATGGGTCGTCTCAATGTTCCGCATCTGGCGCAACGAGTGGATGCAATTCTCATGCAAGCTTTGGATGTGTTCTTAAGCGATCCAGATATGATTGAGCGTTACAATTTGGCATTTGAGAAAGGGTGGAAGTCTGCCGAATGGCAGGATATACCAACGTTGAAAGATTTTGTCCGCTTCTGTTCGATAGCGCGGCTGAACATTCAAAAACCGGAAGCGATCGACCACCAAGCAATTAACCAAATAACCAGCCAAATTACAGCACTGTTAGTAAGCCCTCTAGGAACGGCAATAGGAAAACCCAGCAGCTTTTCCCCTGAGCCAATGGTTAAATTCTACGCGCTGACGGGGTTGAGCAACGACCAAGATTCTTACACGATGGCTGTCGCCGCTCAAGCTGCTTGTTTGCGGGTGGCTCTTTCCTATCCTAAAAGCTTATTTATAGGCGATGAGCTTTCGGTACTTTTTCGCAAAGAGGGATTTAGCGCAATGGTTGGCGAACTTTGCGCGACTGCTCGTAAAGACGGATTGAGTATTATTTTATCTAGCCAAGACCCTGATAGCATTTGCCAATCTGCCGCCGCAGCTATGATTATGCAGAATATTACCTATCGCATTACTGGCTGCATCACCTCGAACGCGATCGCTTCTTTCCAAAATTACCTATCTTACCCTGGCGAAATTATCGCCCAAAATGCATCCGAGTCATTCTTTCCTCGGCGCTCGGATTTGTATTCGTGCTGGCTAATTGAGAAAGGTGGACGCTTTTGGTCGTGCAGATTTTATCCAGGAGAGATGGCTTTAGCAGCAGTGGTGACAAACCAAGAAGAACGCCACGCACGCCGCATCCTAATGTCGCGTTATCCCAATACTCTCAAAGGACAACTTCAAGGATTGGCTCACTTTACAAGACTTTACATTTCGGCGCTGAAAGAAAACAAAGGTTTAGCGCATATCAATAACGTAGTTAACAAGTTACCGGAAAACGATGACTATGAAAAAGAAGAAAAAACGCTGGCTGCATAGATTTAGCAAAAGAGTAAAGAGCATTTCTGTAATTGGCATAACAGTTTTTACCCTAAGCTTTACTGTTGTTAATTCCGTGGCAGCTGCCACTCTAGACACAACCGAAACTCGCACAGTTTCTCAAATAGCTAACTATAAAGTCAACAATTTATCAACCCAAATTCAGGACTTTATAGATGATGTGCGCTCCTTCGTGCGGGGTGATTTTTTTGGGAGCATAACTAAATATATTCAAAATGCAATTGGTTCACAACAAGTACCTGACTTAGATCAAGTAGTCAGTCAAATTATGACTGGTTCTTTTCCTGAAGATGCTGCTACATCAACTAAATTTGAGAACAACCTAGCCAATTCCTATGCAATCCGCCAAGACTTAGCCAATCAAAGCGAACGTGTAGGAGCGATATCTGTGGCACAAACCAAAACTCTTTCTAAAACAGCTCAACAAAAGTCCAAAGTCAGACTAGAGCAAAGCGCTAATTCTGCATTGGAATCAGCCCAAATGGCAGATGATTCCCAAAATTCGGATACCTCACAACAGATTCTCCAGAATATTTCTCAGCAACTGAAGAATAACGCTACTATTGCCAATTTCCAATTTGAGGAAGCGTCTCAGGCGCGACAAGACCGAGCGCTGGCATTGACTTTGGGCGCTCAAACTGCACAAGAACTAAACGTTGCCAATACTAGAGAACGCCAAACTATGATTGCAACTGGTAACACCACCGTTGCTCAAGGCGCGTTGCTCATCATGCCTGGAGGTGCTGTATTAGGTCAGGATTCCTCTAATTAGGTGGGGAGATGGGGAGATGGGGAGATGGGATGATGGGGTGATTGGGAGATGAGGTGATTGGGAGGTGGGGAGAAAGAGTTTTTAATTCTTTTTTACAGAAGATGAAGGAATAACCCATGCAGAAGAATTTACTATTAGGTTTACTAGCTTACCTAAAATTTGGTTATAAGTTTGATAAAGTTTTCGAGCAGTTTCTCTTTCTAAATAATTACATTCAACAGCGAATTCTATCCAAGTTTGAGTTTCTGCTGCTTCAGCTTCTGAATCACTTAATTTGGCTACGAACGCAGCTTCATATCTTCTTTTTCGCCATGCTTCTGCTAGATTTGCACATACAGAACGAGAAGAGCGACGAATTTGGTGAAGCAGCGCGGTCTTGGGGGTTCCCCCCATGAGCGACTGCTGAACCCGGAGGGTCTGTTAAGGAATATTTATCCTCAACTGGAAAATTTTTAGACAATTCAAAAATTAACATAGCTGCTTCAAATGCCATTTTATACACTTCTAAATCTCTATGACTTTTAATTGGTTCTAAACTCATAATTTTAATACCTCATTTCTGTATAAGTACAAAAATACTACATGAGGAAAAAGTTCAAATAAAGCTAATAACAATTCTTCTCAATATTTCTTAACCACCCCATCTCCCTATCACCATCTTCCCCACTCCTCCTATGCTTCTCACTCAAACAACACCATCTGACAATTATTCTGATGCAGCCGTAGGTATCAGCTTGATTAGAAACAGCATTGAACTGAGCAGGCAAACTGCCGAGTCATGGAATAAAGCGTGGGGAGATGCAATCAACCCATCTGGTGCGCTGTGGGCAGGACTATGTAATCTAGGCACAACTCTTGCAGCTCTAAGTATCATTCTTCTTGCCATCAAAATGGCTTCTGACTATCAAGAAAAGCGTTTTTTGTGGTCAGAGTTAGCTGCATCTGTTATCTACCCGTTGGTCATTGCTATTTTCTTGGGAAATAACGGCTATTTACTTTCTCAAACCGTTATCTTAGTCCGAAATATCGGTCATCAACAAGTTGTTAGTGTTCTCAATATTCAGCTAGCTGATACTACTTTTAAAAGGGCAATATCTGATGTAACTCTTACTCAAAGTGTTAAGACTCAAGTATCGACCATTTACGCCGAATGTCAGGGAAAAACTGGTAAACCACTAACAGATTGCCTGCAAGAAAAAAGACCTATTGTAGAGCAAATTCTTGCCGAAGCAGAAAAACAAAATGGTGGATCGCTAGAACAAGCGCGTAAAGCCGTTGCAGAATTAACAGATTTTGTACAGAATCCAGGGACTGTTTTTAGTGCTGCCATTTCCTTAATTTTAGTTACTTTTCTTTATGCCCTTCAATGGGCTTTCGTCAACATTTTAGAAGCAGCACTGATTATGACCGCCACTTTTGCGCCTATTGCTTTGGGATTGAGTTTATTACCTTTAGGCTCAAAACCTATATGGGCTTGGGCTAGTGGCTTTATCGCTTTGTTTGGCGTGCAACTTGGCTACAACATTGTGGTGGGTTTAGCTGCAACGGTAATTGTCGCTGCTGGCGCACAAAGTGCTTCTGATTTGGCATTTTTAGCTTTTATCAGTATCTTTGCTCCAGCCTTAGCACTACTGATTGCTGGAGGTGGTGGGGTGGCACTTTACACAGGTATCAATAGCAGAGTAGCCGCCCTCGTCAACGTTGCTTTTGATGGTGTGGTTGCGATCGCTACGGGTTTAGCAGGAAAAACCTCTTAAAGAAGACACCGGGAGTTACTGCATTATATGTTGAAATCTTTGGGACAAGTTAAGCAAACCAAATTGCTGCTCGATTCTAAGGACATTCTGCCCCTATGTTTTGTAGGGCTGACTGCTTTTAGCTTGTTGAGTTTTTTCTTTATATTATTTTTGAGTTTTAAAGTCAATCAACTTGCAGCGAGAAAAACAACTTTTGTACAGTTAGTAAATGGTCGTGCTTTGGTTATTTCTGAACAGGACTACCTGTACCGTCACCCAGAAGTTATTAAGAATACTGTTAGGCAATGGGCAAATTTAACTTTTAACTGGGATGGCGTTATTTTAGGAACCAAAGAGTTAGATAAAGGGCGGGATATAGGTAAGGGTAAGCGTGTTACTACCAATGCTTATTTTGCTTCATTTTTAATTCAACAGGGTAATCTTGGATTTCGCCAAACAGCATTACAAGCTCTAGCAGAGATTACTCCATCAAGAGTATTTAGCGGTCAGGTTGCCTCCAAAATTATAATTTCCTATCTTTCCACTCCCAGGCAAACAAAAATGGGTGAGTGGGAAGTTGATATGGTGGCGACGCGGGTATTAGTAAATCTTTCCGGTGGTGCTGATGAAGAAATTCCAATTAACCGCATTTTTACCCTACGAGCCGTAGATATTCCTGAACCACCATCTCCAAATGCTTCGGCACTAGAACAGCAATTATATGAAATCAGAAGTGCTGGTTTAGAAATAACCAAAATTTCTGAATTTACAGCGAATAATTAAATATGAATACTCAAGGGAACTTACAAGAAAATTCTGCTGAAAAACTACAGGAAGAATTAACGGCAGAGGAAGAATTAGAAATATCTGGATACCGACCCGAACAAGTAGCTCTTATTGACCAAGAGTATTTAATTCAGCTTGATGGAGAGCAAGCCGAACCACGCGACAGCAGCGAAAATCCTCTTGTTCGAGGTGCGATCGCAGCTTTATTGGTAGGTGGTGTGATGGGTTTTGCTTGGATGATATGGTCTATCTTCTTTGCTGCAAGACCGATAGCCAAGCCCACAGTCACCCCAAAATCCACACCAACAGTTTTTGCAGAAAGCGAAAGTGACGAAGCGGCTCGCCTCAAGGCTGAATTGGCATTGCGAAACCAAGCCAGTCGCACCGAAGGGCGACCACAAAAAACACTATCCCCCTCAGTTCCAAAACACTCCGCTCCTACAAGCATTCGCAAACCTACACCTGTTCCACAAGTTCGTGTTGTCAAAGAGCTTTCACCACCAAGAATCATTCGAGAAAGAGTTCTAGTGCAACCGCCACAGCCCAGAATTACAATGTCTAGCAACAAGCCACTCCGCGTCTATGCTTCCTCCTCAGCTCCCAATCCTGTAGAAACTGACCCCTTTGAGCAGTGGAATAAACTTGCTACTTTGGGACAGCAAACAGTTGCAAGTAATGACATTAAGCCTGAAAATCAGTCCTTGAAGCAGGCACAAGCTTTACCCAACAATACCGATGCGACCACCGTTGCAGATAATACCGCTAATTTCACTAGTACAGCAAAAGTTCCAAAACAATCTTTGGGGGCTGAAGTTGCCACTTCAATTCCTGTCGTTGCAGTTAGTGGCGATGTCTTTAGAGAAGGCAGTGGGCGTTTACGCACTCAAGCAAATAGCGGTGGAGAGCAAATTCTAACATCGGGGGAGTGGGGAATTTTAAATCGCACCCCTGCAAATTTTAAACGTCCAAACTTTAAACAAACTGTTGCTACGTCTTTGGTTTCGCCATTGCGAGTTCAGATAGGTACAAGTGCAAGAGCTAAGGTTTTAGTGCCAATGATTTGGACAGAAGACGATAAAAACCAAGGGCGCTTTGCCGTGGAATTGCTCCAAGATGTTTTATCCACCGACAACCGCGTAGCACTACCAAAAGGAACAATTTTGATTACAGAAGTCGATTCGGTTTCCAAAGCTAACAAACTTGTCAAGCAGAGTGTTGTTGCTATTGTTTATACCGATAGTTCTGGTCAAGTTCGGCAACAAACAATACCTAAAGACGCTATTTTAATTCGAGGAGAAGACAGCCGACCTCTAGTTGCAAAATCAATCGAAGATAGAAGTGCTGCGATCGCACAACAAGATATTTTAATTGGCTTGTTGGGTGCTGCGGGGCGTTTAGGTGCGGTTTTTAACCAAAACCAAACTCAGTCTTCAACTGTAATCTCCAACGGTGGGTTTAGCAACCAGACAATTACAACCACAGCTCGACAACCAAATGTTTTAGCAGCAGCAGTCGAAGGATTTTTCAAACCAATGCAAGAGCGTTTGAGTAAGCGTGCAGATAAAGCTTCTGATGAACTTGAGAGGCGCTCTAATGGGGCAATTGTGCCTGCGGAGACGAAAGTCTCCATCTTTTTTAATAGTTTCTTTGAAATTTCTCGTTGATAAGAATATGAGGAGATTTTTTGGTTCGGTGGGTACAATTGTGCTTTTGTGTTTAACCAACATACTTCCTGCTCATGCACAACCAGCGGTATTGACAGTTAGCACTTCGGAAGCAAGAGGTCTGAACTCAAAGGCAATTAACGTTCAAGTTTGGGCTGGAAGAGCTACTGCAATTGATTTTTCCAGGGTTAACGAGCGGATTACCCAGATTTTTCTAGCAGACCCCAGCCGCTTCACCTACGCCACCGACACAGCTACACAAAGCGGTCAAGCAACCACTGTGTTTCTTCGTCAAATACAGCCCTTAAAATTTCCCCATCTGACAAGGGCGAACGTAACCAATTTATTTATCAAGACTAAGACTGAAGATGGTACAGCGCGGCTATATACCTTTAACTTGCTACCAGGAGAAAATTCACCCAAATATAACGGTTTGAGCATAGCGGTGGGAAGCAAACAGCAACGGTACATTTTGGAGGTTGGTTCATTTCGTCAGGCTACGCTTAATGATATTGAACGCGGTTTGATTTCTGCGGTGCGTCGGGGTTATACACCACCATCAGACCCTGTTGTTGCAAAGATTAGAGAGTTTTTAGCCTTGGCTCGAAATACTTCCGATAAATCTTTAGTGGAAATCGCGCAAAGTGTGAACCTCTCCCTAAGAGTGCTGACGGAACTGGGATTATTGGGAATTGAAGACACAGCTACCCCAACCAGAACTGTACCAAAATCATCACTCAATCAACCTTTAATGCATAATTCGATACCCAAAACAGAATTAATTCGTTTCCGTGAATAAATTCTATCCTGCTATTTTCTATCCACCTTTAATACTCAAATTCTTGGCAAAAAATCCTGCGCCTAGTCTGAGTGCCTACCACCTCCTCTCTACTAGAAAGCCAGAGCAATTACTAAAACACCAAGGTAGTTATACTTCTATCCTTCCAAAAGTTTCGTTATTACACGTTTCTATTTATGTATTGTTTATATCTATCAGTTTTCTAATTACCCTATCTTTTATCCTGCTGTCTCCCCTCTGGTTGGTTGCTGTTACTTGGGTATCTGTTGGCTTGGGCATTTTCTGCGCTATGTTCCCTGTTTCTCTTAAAACATCAACTAACAAAAACATTTCCAAGTACCGTCAATCACCAACCGAAGTTAAAAATGAAACTGTTTTACGCTTGCAAAAACACGAAGCCAAACTGCGCCAGTGGATTGCAGACAAGGTTTTACAGCCAATTGGTCGTAGTGACGCTCCTGCGGGTGTTTCTGAGAAAGCTTTTTATCAGGTTCTTCGGCACGTTTTTCCAAATGCCGTTCAGGGCGTGGCATTCCAAAATCCGCAATTTTCTTATCCTTACTCAGCAGATTTTGTGTTTGTACATACAAGCAGTTTAAGTATAGATATTGAAATTGATGAACCTTATGTAGGCAACACCAAAGCTCCCCACCACTGCATTGACCAGGGTAAGGATGAGATCAGAAATAAATTTTTTACCAATGGCAATTGGGTGGTAATTCGCTTTAGCGAGAAACAAGTGGTTAAGTACCCGCGTAGCTGTTGCAAGGTTATAGCCTCTGTTGTGGCGCGAGTAGCTGGCGATCGCACATACCTGTTTCAACTGCAAAGTGTACCCGATTTACCTCATGAACCGATGTGGACGATCAAGCAGGCGAAAAAGTGGGCGAATGTTGATTATCGCAAAACTTATTTACCTGTTTTTTACGGATGATTATGCAACTCCAAGATTTACCAATGCTGTTTGACCAAGGACAGGCTGTTGTTGCCCTGGAAACTCCACTCACCGAGCGGATGAAGGTACTGGAATTTCTACATACATTAGCCAAAAGTTGCAGCCTGCCTTTATATTTTTGGAATCAAGGCTACTCACAGTTGCAGCAAATTGATGAATCTATGCGACTTGTGCCAACTGATACTGAATGTACATCAGGGTTCGCTTGGTTGTTGCAACACCGCAATGCGCCGGGGATATTTGTCTTTGAAGGTGCTATTTCCCCAGATGCGGTCACGGGTATATTTCCGCCGAAGACAGTAGCAATGCTGAGTAATTTGGCTTACGACCTAACTGCAAACAAGGGTCAGCAACTGCTTGTATGCTTAGAAAGCTACATTGAGTTTCCAAGAGAGTTAGTAACTTTAGTACCAGTACTCAGCTATCCCCTTCCCAGTGCAATAGAAGTTCGGCAAATAGTAAGGAACTTAGTGGAGAGTCGATTTGAGTTGAATGTTGATCTCAATTTTGACATCTTAATCCGAACCTGCTTGGGTTTGCCTATGGGCGAACTGGAAATGTTGCTTTCTCGACAGTCAGGAATTGCCCATTCCCTAGAAGAACTGACTAATGCAGTCTTGGCTTACAAAAAGAGCAAGCTAAAAGGTAGGGGAGTGGAGTTTATCAACGAGTCAGATGTACCGCAAACTGGGGGTTTGGACTTGTTGGAAGAAATGCTCCAACGAGCTGCTGCCCTGCTGAGTCCAGAGGCGAGAAAACACAATCTCCAGTTTCCTAAAGGGATGATTCTTTGGGGACCGCCGGGGACGGGAAAATCTTTGAGTGCAAAGCTGGCAGCAAAGAAAATGGGCGTGCCGATGGTTGCTGCTGACTGGGCGGGACTACGCGGAGCGACAGCTTACGAGTCAAGAAAGAATTTGCGGGAGTTTCTGCAATTTTGTGATGCCAACGGTGAATACGGTTTAGTTTTGTACTTTGACGACTTTGATAAGGGATTTGCTGGTTTTGACTCCGATAGCGATGGTGGCGTGTCTCGTCAATTGGCGGGAAAGCTTCTAACCTGGATGCAAGAGCGAACCTCCCAGGTATTGGTGATGGCGACAGTTAATAGATTGGAGTTTCTACCTCCCGAATTGGTGCGCCGCTTTGACGACATCATTTTTGTAGACCTTCCCCACGCTGGGGCAAGATATGAAATCTTCAAATTGCACCTAGCTAAATATTTTCCGGGATTGGATTTTAGCGATCGCGATTGGTTGCGCTTGCTCAGAGAAACTAAACTTCTAACTCCGGCAGAAATTGCCCTAATTGTGCGGAAAACAGCAGAAGAAGCGTTTTACAGAAATACCAAACAATTTTCTCACCTAGAACTGGGCGGACAACCTCTAAAAGTAACTGTGAAAGATTTTTTAGAACAACGGTACAACTTCACTCCCAGCATGATTCGGGAGGAGGACAAAATTATTGAAATTCGTAATAAAGCAGTTTACGCACGTCCGGCGGCTTCGCCTGATAAAAGTCGCTGGGCAAAAGAGCCAGAGGTTTTGTTTGGGAGTTGAGAGAGTGTAAGCTTTACTGTGCGACCTCACAGTTAGGTTAATGCAGTTAAAATTGGATAGTTACGCCTTGTGTTTCAATCGCTCAGGAGAAACGATAACATGACTGAAACTGCGGAAAAACTCAAGCTTGAACTTTCGCAACTCTCTGCACAAGAACGTGCCGAAATTGCTCATTTTTTGATTCAATCTTTAGATGCAGATGTTGACAATGATGTAGAGGGCGCTTGGAATACTGAATTAACTAAGCGCCTAGAAGACATTCATCATGGGCCAGTTATTGGCGAACCTTCAAATCAAGTATTTTCCGAGTTACGAGAGAAATATTCGTGAAGTTTATCGTTATCCACACCGAAGCAAGGAAAGAACTTGATGCTGCAATTGCTTATTATGAGGAGCAAAAATTTGGCTTGGGACTTGATTTATTATCTGAGGTGGAGAAAGTTCTTGGAAATATTCAGCAAAACCCAAATCTGGGAACACCATACAAAATTGAAGGGGTACGTCGTTATGCAATTAAACGTTTCCCTTATCTCATCTTTTATATAGAGCTTGAAGAAGTTATTTGGGTTGTGGCAATGCGGAAGCCGCCGCTACGCGAACGCACATGGGAAACGCAAACCAGATTATTGGAAAAAACGAAAGATAGAAATGTAATGCGATTTTTAAGTTTGCTACTATCAGAGCGATAATTAACTGCCAACCAGCTTTCGAGGTCAGCGAGGATTGTAAAATTTAGTAGTGCTTCTCCCAACACTTCCAACTGTTGTATGGGTAGATTTTTAAGTTGCAAACTTATAGCTTCAGGTAGTTGTCCCACTAGTCAATTTAGCAAGCGAAGGACAAGCGATCGCTCTGCCCATTCTCCCCAACTGATAACAATTTCGATAAATTTATTTAAACTCAAAAAATATATCAGCCATTATTCTCAGCCAGCCACCTTTCGAGGTCAGTAAGACTGGTAAAATCAAGTAGGTCTTCACCCAAAGCTTCCAACTGCTCAATCGGTAAACTTTCTACTCGCTCTACTACTACATCAGGCAGTTGTCCCACCCGTCGATTTAGCAAGCGAAGGACAAGTGATCGCTCTGCCCGTTCTCCCCAACTGGTAACAATTTCCATAACTCCCTCTTTTTCTGGTTCTTCCAGTTTACCAATTTCTTCTTGAAACCTTTGCTCCTCTTGACGATTCAACCGCAGATAGGTATCTATAAATCCAGAAATTAATCGTGTCCTCGCTGGGTCTAGACACAATGTTGCCAACAACCGCAAACACTCGGCTTTTACCTTTGGTCGTTCTTCTGGTTTAATTTGCATCTTTGCCATTAAAGCTGCTGCGACTGGGTTGGATTGCTGTACAAAATCTCGCCAATTCAAGCGATTGAGTTGAATGAAAGCAAAGTTAAACTCCAACACCTTTAAATCAGCAAACTCCACCACATGTGTATGTACTTCCTCACGCTGGGGTTCATCAAAAGAAAACACGACAATGGGATATACACGTTGTAAATACTTTTGATATAAGCGGGCAAAATAGAAAAACATACGACGAGCAAAATCTGCTTTCGTATATGATTGAGCCTCGACATGAACCAAAAAGCCTACGTCCTCACCAGCTTGTTTAACTTCTACTAATAAATCAATAATTTTATCTTCACCTGATGTCAAATCCGCGAAATATTCTTGGGGAAGAAAACGAATAAATTTGCGGTCGATTGTGCTGGCAACTTGGGGGAGAAACAACTCAATAAATTCAATGAAAAATGTTGAGAGAAGTTCTTTGAATAATCTGTCGTGGTCGGTCATGTAACAAATTTAGAGAAATTATGCTGCAAAACATAAGTATTAACATATATTAAAATACTACCATTGGGATAGACTCATTTACGTCTTTAGAAAAGCACAACCTTGTCTTTAAATAATCGAAAATTATTCATCAAATCAACCTCAATATTGATGCATGAAAACTTTTCGATTTTTAGGCTTACTATTTCTGCCTATCTCTTTAGTAATACTTACCTCTTTTAGCACTTGGCTGTCACTTCCATTTGCAGCACAAAATCCGCCAACAACAGATTTACCTTCTCGCTTGCTGTCCGTTGCTAATAATTATCAAGTTCTCTTACCAGATTGGCAACGCATTTCCTTCGGCACAATGCCTCCCATTCAAAAAAGTGGTTCAATTAATATTGATGGTTTTCTCAAACGCTGGGCGGCAGGAGATACACCCGATAAATATCTAACTTTAGATGATATTGAAGAAGCGTTACGACCGGATTTATTGAGTTTAAATACCATTGCCAAAACTGTCAGCAATCTCGAATTAAACACAGTTGCTTTAGATGCTTTCCCGCTTGTAGAAAAACAAACTCTCCAACACTTAGCAGAGGTCGTACCAAATCTGGGACAGACGAACACCGCACAAATACCGCCCATTGCTGCGCTAATTCAAGCCAATACCCCCAAAACCGATATTTACACTCCACTTTCTACCCTTCTGGCTCAAAATCCAGCGTTAGGTAAGCTCAAACTCAACCAAATTGACCTATCATCCTACACAATTTCGGACATCCCCAACATCGATGCGGTGCAGTTATCGAATTTTGCAGGCTGGCAAGATACTTTAATCTCTGGCGTACCTGGACTAAATGCCCTGCCCTTAACTTCCTTCCCCATTCCCCTTGCAGAGTTAGGTAATACGGTTGCCAGAATCGATTTTATCTGGGGTAAAGCAGAAAAACGCCGCCAACGAACTATCTCTGGTTCGGATGTAGCTGGTTTTTCCGTTCCCTGTGAGGGGCAAAATTGTCCGTACATTGAACTCGACAACTTGGAGAATTTAGGACGCAACGTTAGGGGAAAATTTGAGGGGCGTTCGTGGATCAGTGGTAAGTACCAGCAAGTAGAAGGCGGTTGGGGCTGTTTGAAAGCGATGAATGGCGGCAAAGAACCCACGGGAAGGTTGCCCTATGGCAGTGTTTTCAAGGTTGTTGTGATGGAAGCGAATGAAAAAACCGATACCGTTGACACTGCTTTGTTCTTCCGCTTTAAAAACGCTTGTGGCGCTACACCTTATTTTATTGGTCCGGTTCCATTTCTTACCTATAAGGTAAATGCACCCATCTTTATTGGCACTTTAGACAGTCCTCAGACCAGAAGCATCTCCACTCCCACTTCAGCCAAGGATGTGGCGTTAGTTATTCCTGGCGCTAGCAACACACCAACTGTAAAAAATACCGCTCAATTTAATTGTCAGTCTGGTCAATTTTCTCAAGGTGTCTACTTGGATAAACTTTCCAAATCAATTGCTGGTATTGAAAGCAGTGGTGGTAATTACAGTGCTGTTGGTTCCTACGTCTGTGCCGAGGGTGGGAGTAATTGCGGAGTATCACTGGGTAAATATCAGTTCATGAGTTACAACAAGTACACCCAAGAACAAATTGTCCAAGTCTCTGGTGGTCAAGAATTTTTAACAAAGCTTTCTCAAGGATACCAGCCCAGCGACCCGGAGGTATTTCAATTCTTTCCCCCAACTGCCCAAGAAGCAGCTTTTCAAAATAGTATCGCTGACAAAATTAATCTCACATCCAAGGAAATTGATCCTACAACTGGGCAAAATTTTTCAGGAGAACGCCTAATTGAACGAGTAGCCCAAAAGCACTTTGGTGGCGATCGCTCCCAAGTGGATAGCAAAGCAAAAGATATATTTGGCAGGCTTTCTCTAAAAAATTACGGCGAAGATGTCTTAAAGAGCTACAAACAAAATTTTCAAGGATGTTAACGTTCCGGGTTAAAGGTAACAAAGATGAAAATGACCCCCATCCCTGACAATAAACTCGTGCGTTTGGTACGCTACTTCCATTTTAGTTTGGGAATTTTTCTACTTATCAGCACCTTGTTGTTGAATGGCTGTAGTAATACAAACAGTGCTGAAGTTGGGCTAAATTGGCATAATGTTAGTAAAATCCCAAAATCATTAGTAAATTTGGCTGTATCGGAAAATACCTCTTTGCTGCCAGTTGAAACAAGTTCTATTAAAGTTGCTACTATTTCAACTCATAAGAAGGACAAGCGTCTATATCTGTTGAACTTCAACTCTTCCGATTTGTGTGGAAGACTGGGATGTTTGTACGCAGGTTATCTGAGTCAAGGTCAAGGGCAGTACAGTAGTGTAATGAATCTCTATTTACAACCTGATTTACCGCCTGGAAAACATTTAATCAACATTACTTCAGATAGTTTTACTAACACTTCAAAGTTACCTTGTTTGGATATTCAACAGGTTAATTTTAATCCTACTTTACAAGAAATAACTTATTGCTTTGACGGCAGTGATTATCAGCCTGTTAAAAATACTCTCCTCAAATTACCCGTCAAATGAACTACCAATTTCTATCAACTTCAGATATTACACAGCCCCCAAATCAAACCATGTTGGAACAGCTGCCAAAGAATGGTTTTCAATCGGGTATTGACTTTAATGGGCTATTGAAAACTTTTGCTAATCCAGAAGGACTGGCAATGGTAGGAGGTTTAATATTTCTAATTCTTTTAAGTCAATTTACTGGTGGTAAAAAGGGCAAAATTTCCACCGGACGGCTGGTAGGAAAGGTAGAAAAACTAGCAGCTACTAATCTTGCTCTTAAACAAATTCAAGAGCGTAAGCACAATAAAGTATGCTTTTGGTGCGGCTCACCCCGTTATTGGTTTTCGGGAAAACTCAGGGGATTTGGAGCAAAATTTCAAACATTCCTGGGTGCATCACCTACAGTTTGGATTCCCCACGTCGAACGTTCTACTTTAGTCCTGGGCGCTCCCGGTTCAGGGAAGACTTTTGGTACGATTGACCGCATGGCTCAAAGTTGTATGGTACAGGGTTTTCCGCTCATTGTCTATGACAAAAAGGGCGACCAGATGAAGTTGCTGGCACCATTGGCGGCGCGGTACGGTTACGACGTGTGGATATTTGCTCCTGGCGAACCCTACAGCGAAGTCATAAATCCATTGGACTTTATGGAGAATCAAGAGGATGCGGTGACAGCAGCGCAAATTGCCCAAGTAGTTAATGCTAATGCTGGTAGTGGCAAAAGTGATGAATTTTTCTCTAAAGCTGCTGATTTACTAGCAAAAGCGCTAATTCAACTCGCTAAGGGTAGCGATTGCCCAGACTTAGCAACAGTGTACTGCATCCAGTCTGTTGATGACTTTATCAACAAGCTGTACGCCGCAGTGCAAGCGGGTAAAGTTTCTCGCTGGGTTGCTGCTTCATTTCAACAATACCTCAAGGCCAGGGATAGTGAGAAGACGATCGCAAGTATTGACACCACTACTGTGGGGATATTTTCCGCTTTTATTCAGCGATCGCTACTTCCGTGTTTCATTGGCAAAAGCACCATTCCCACCAAACTATCGGGACGACAGATACTAATTTTTAAGTTAGATGATCCCAGACGTGATGTGGTAGGACCTTTGCTAGCTGCTGCTCTTCACATGACAATTGTCAGCAACCTGTGTACGCCCCGTTTTGATCCAATTGGAATTTTTATTGACGAGTTACCTTCTTTGTATCTAAAGGCACTACCCCAATGGATTAATGAGTATAGAAGTAATGGCGCGTGTTTTGTCTTGGGTGTGCAATCCCTAGAACAGCTTGCTAATGCCTACGGAGAGAACTTAGCAGCTGCCATTACCAGTGCTTGCAGCACCAAAATTTTATATAACCCTGCCAACTATTCCACCGCCGAAAAGTTTTCTCAGTCCTACGGCAACAAAGAACTTATCATCAAAAATAAATCTATCAGCGATTCCAAAGAAGGGCGCACTACCACTTGGGCAGATAATATACAAACAATGCCCATTATGACCGCAGACGAGATAATGCGCTTTCCCCAAGGTAAGTGTGTAATAACCAACCCTGGCTATACTTCTTCTTCTGAGGGTTCTATTCCTTACCCCTTAACTATTCCCATTCCCAAATCAGATCAAAAGCAAATTGAAGAAACCGAGAAACTTTGGTCTCAACAGGTATGTCCGCGACTGATTGCGCGTTCTCCTCAAATTGGCCTAAATCAGCTAGATGAAGCTATAGATTTAAGGAAACAAATTGCGGAGCAGCTTTTAGCTACTGGACAATTTTCCAAAACATCGGCTAACCAATCAGAGTCAGAAGAAATAGAATTGTCTTCTCCAGCGTCTTCTGATTCTCCTTGGTAGTAGTTTAGATAGCTGTGCTTAAATACTGCCATCAATATTGGTAATCATATGTCATCAAACCTTGAATATACAAATACACATCTTTTTCACTAGTTGCAAATTCTATTAAGCGATACTTCCGTAACACCACTCATTTTCTTATGATTTCTAAATGACTCGGCTATAAATATACACTTAAACTTGATTTCTAAGGTTTTTTCGGAATCATACTCATTTTTTCATGTTTATTTTTTGCCTAACAATACTTTCGTTGTTACTTTAATTAATATTGCTATTCTTGAATTTGACTGGAGTGTTTCGGCATTTACTTAGTTATATGAATTACTTATATATTTTTTGTTTTCAGAGAATATGGCTATCTATTCTCTTTCTGTTTTGTCTATTTATGACAAAAATAATGTATAAAACCAAACTATTGTAACATTTATTTTTACAGCAATTAAAATTATCCAACTATCTAAGGTAGTATCTTTTTATCACTTTTGATAGATTCCACCTAGAATTTATTCTTGGCAAACTGTGTTACAAGCTTGGAATATATAAACTCCACAAATATTACAATTGTTGCCACATAAACCAAATAATCAATGAAAGCCAGCCACAGCAATCATTGAAATCATTTGAGTTATGAATCGACAAAATCTATACAGTAGATTAGTTTGAGCAATCTTGGAGGTTACTAAGTACAGTTCACCATAAATGAAGTTTGGAATTCAGTTTTGGAATGAACAGCGAAAGAGTGCGATGCTCCAAAGGAGTCGCTATGCGATCGCAATTTTTATTTTCGACCCCTTTTGGCGGTGACGTGTACTAAGCGACAAATCTATCTATTGTATTTGTGGTTTCAAATTAAAGGGCGTATTCCACTGGATACACATCTACCAAAATTGGGCAATTAGGCAATATATACCAAATCATTTGAATTCAATAATACGACTGTCTAAGATTTAAAAATAAAAAAGGAAGTTTGTATTATTAAATTTAAAAATTTTTATTGGATTGTTGCCTGTAATTAACAATAATTAGCCAAGGCTTGTAGTCTAGTTTATTTACGTTGCATTGATATAGATATAGGTCTATTCTACAAGCAAATATTTAAACCAGGATGCAAATATCAACACTTAATAGTCCTTTATTACTGGAGGGCGTGAATATTTCATCATTAATAAACTTGATGAAATTTTTCACACGCATTTTGGAGATGACACAAGAGAATAACTTCATTCAAGACTCAACTTTACTACTTGCTACAGAGCGAATTAGAATGAAACACAAAAATTTTAGAGTTATCGCCTATAAATTGCCAAATGGACAAACTGCAATTACTGTTCGCCAAATGGCTGTAGCTGTCCAGAAACCATCTAAGAATGCTAAAGAGTTTCTTAGAATAACGGGAGTACGCCCTTGGAAAGTTCAGATGCCAAACCGTTGTATTACAGATATGATTTCTTTATCAACTGTTGCTGCTTATTGGAAACATTTGAATGAATCTGGAAAAGGCAATATACAAACCAGATTGGGTCAACAATTGTTGATTGATTATCTAGCAAATCAAGCAAATCATTTAACCGAGGGTTCCTGATCAACAAACTCCCCTCAGAGTATTTGTCCAAGCTTATTATCTCGGAAACTTTTCTCCCCTGCATCTGTAATATGCAGTGATGTTATAAATTACGAGGCAATTTTTGCTTCGTCCGTGCTACTTGCCCATCTATCTGCCAGTCCCCTCAGAATTTCCTCAATTTCGTGATGACTAGCAGACAAAACTCGTATTCGCCAAGAAGTCTCTCCCTCACGAATCTTTAGCCAAAAACTATCTTGGAATTCTTTGGGCATACAAGCCAGCAAGCTAAAAAATTCACCAGCTTCAAGGTCTAGTTTGCCTGTTCTAAACCGACTGAGCCGACTTTCGTGAATTCCAGTCCAGGCGCTCACTTGCTTGGCTGAATAATCAAAAGCCAACAATAACTGATTAAAAATTTCTCTGTGCTGGCTCATAGTAACATATCTTTACTTTACTATTGCCAATTCAGCAATTTTATATTTATATAATTGCTATATTGGCAATTTTGAGTTTTTGACGTGACTTAACTCATTAATGAATGAAACATCATGAGTATCCACATCATAGCACCTTTCACATCTACTGCTTCATCCAAAGACTGCGTAATCAAATTGTTAAATACTACACCTAAATACTGACTTAAGTAGTAGTTTAGCAACTCGCTCCCTACCTCAGAACTGGCTTTTTATGAGAAAGCCTACTTCAGTAGCACATTTATCTACGCCAACATTTTAGTGTCATTGATTACATACTAAATAACTTTGTAATTTGGGAAACTAGTTGAGCGCCCACAAGTACAGCTATTGCTGTTTCCAGCGTCAAGAATTTTCCAAATTTACAGCATAGCTGAAATACAGCAGCGGCCAATGTGAAATAAAAAACTTCGCCGAACTGGTAGATCAGTGGCGAGACTTCCTAATCATTAGTTATCCAAACATAATGACTCACAAAAATTTCAAAACTCAAGGAAAGTTTGACCTCCTTCAGCTAACGCATATAGATGAAGTGGAAGTCATGCGCCAGGAGGTACAGCCATGACAACTAAAAGGCGCATTATTCGCCGTCCACAACAATTTGAGGAATCAAAAATGGAAGGGTATTTTATGATTTCTAAACGAGATGCTGCGATCGCTATTGCTAACAAGCTAACAGGCAACCAATGCCGCCTTTGGCTTTACTTAATGATGATTGACCCATTTGCTGACTATACACCAGGCGGTGAAATTAAATATCATGATTTACCTTCAATAGCAGATATTGGAGTCGCTATAGGTAGTTCACCAGAAACGATTGAGAAGGACTTAAGAAAACTTCGCACTCTTAGACTCTATGATTACCGAACTGTGACGGTGCAGGGTCATAACTTAACATCTGCTAGAGCGAAAGCAGAAGCAGAACGACTATCGAAAGAAAAGTCAAAAATAGGCTCAAAAGCTAGTAACCATAAAACTTCCGCTTATTTAAGCTCCCAGGAAGATTATTTAAACCCCGACGAGGATTATTTAAACTCCAATGAGGTTTATTTAAGCTTCAACAGGGATTATTTAAGCTCTCAACAAAGTCCAGAAGCCTTGCCAAACGAGCATTCTATCGCTCCTCATACTATTCAGACTTATACAGACTTTATTCAGACTCTCTCAGAAGAAGAGCGAGCGAGTTTTTTGAATTTTTGCAAAGAAAAAACGAAGAATTTATCACAACAGATCAATGACATTGAGGCATGGCTAGCGCACAAAAACAAAGCCGGACAAAACCGTTGGCAGGTTTATTACGAACAATACTTGGCAATGCAACATAATGCTGCCACTGTTCAACAATCACAGTCGCAGCCCTGCGACAAAGCAATGAGGCAGTTTCAACAAGAAATTGAACAGCAGCGTCAGTTTGCGATGCAAGCTTGGAGGGACAAATCATGATTGATAAATTACCTCCTCAGAGCATTGAAAGTGAAGAAGCCATTCTTGGCGGGATAATGCTTGACCCAGAAGCAATTAACAGGGTGAACGATGACTTAATTCCGGAAGCCTTTTATATCAGCGCCCACAAAGATATCTACCAAGCAGCATTGCGCCTCCACTGTTCAGGTAAGCCTACAGACTTACTCTCAGTTACAAATTGGCTGGCTGACCACGATCTACTAGCCCGTGTTGGCGGTAGAAATAAATTAGCAATGCTTGTAGACCGCACCGTATCAGCAGTCAATATCGACGCGATCGCCGCGTTGGTAATGGAAAAATACCTGCGACGGCAGTTAATATCAGTTGGCAACGAGATTGTACAACTGGGCTACGAGACGGAAACCGAGTTACCAACAATTCTTGACCAAGCAGAGCAAAAAGTTTTCCAAGTTTCTAACCAAGGATTGTGTTCAAACACCGAACATAACAGCACGATTAATATTGCTGCTTACCAGGAATTGGAGTCCGGACGGCCCATTTATCCAACAGGACTGAATGAACTTGATAAGTTGATGGTGGGATTTGAAGGTGGCACACTCACCATTATTGGAGGCAGACCGTCAGTTGGAAAGTCCCAGATTGCTTTGTTCTTAGCCCTCCAAATGATATTGCTGCACAAGTTGCCTGTGATTATTTTCTCGTTGGAGATGACCAAAAAGCAGTTGGAATACAGGCTGTGGAGTTTAATTAGTGTGACTCCTCAGTACAAAGATTTCAATTTAATTCCACTTTTGAGCGATCGCATCCGCAGACATCGGGCAGGATTTGAACCTTTAGCGGATTGGGAATTTGACAGCATTGCTCAAATCGTCAGTATTACCTCAGAGTTACCGCTATATATAAATGACAGCCGAGGGGTTACGGTTTCTGGAATAGCTTCCTCTTGCCGACAAATTCAAGCACGTGTTGGAAAGCTGGGGCTAGTTGTAGTTGATTATCTCCAGATGATGGCTCAAGACATCGGCAGCAACCGCAGCTATGAACTGGGAGATGTGGCGAGGGGAATTTACAAAATGGCGGGAGATTTAGATGTTCCCGTATTGGCACTGTCTCAAATCTCTAGGGCAGTTGAGGGCAGGCAAAACAAACGCCCGATGATGAGCGATCTCAGTCAGTCAGGGATTTTAGAGATGGTTGCAGACAATATTATCCTCGCATACCGGGATGAGTACTATAACCCAGACACTGCGGATAAGGGAATTCTAGAACTAATTGTGGCTAAGGCACGGCATGGCAACACCGGAGTAGCGACAATGTTCTTCGACAAGTCCTATGGAATTATCAGAAATCTTGGTTAATGGAAAGATTGCTGTCATCCAAGAATCTCATGCAGTAAACTTCTTGGGAATCGAAGAAATGGAAACACAACTGCGTCCAGAGGTTTTAGCCACCTTAATCCAACCTGCGTCAAATGTACGTGATAAATTTTCAGTATCATCTTCATCACACCCTATCCTTCAAGTTGACCCAGAGTTTCAAAATCTCATTCCCCCTTTATCATCTGAAGAAAAACTGCAACTGGAGGCAAACTTACAAGAATTTGGCTGTATTGACCCTTTGGTAGTATGGCTGGGTACTGGCATCCTTCTAGATGGTCACAATCGCTATGAAATTTGTATCCGGCTGCAAATTTCTTACAAGATAGTAGAAATTGAGATTACAGACCGAGCAGCAGCTATCTGTTGGATTGCCAATCATCAGTTAGGGCGACGGAACATAACACCAGAAACTGCGAGTTATCTTAGAGGCAAGCGCTATATACATTTGAGAGGAAATCGTGAGGATAACTTGAAACAGAATTTACCGAACGGAAAAAATTTCCTATCGGTAGAGGACGATCCCCAACAGCATTTACCAAACGGAAAAAATCCAATCAAGGTAGATGTGGCTAAAAGTTTGGCACAACAGTACAAAGTGAGCGATCGCACAATTAGGAACGACGCTCAATTTACTGAGGCACTTGATACTTTAGCTACTGCATTCGGAGAAGAAATAAAACACTTACTTCTGACTCGTAATACTAGATTGACCAAAAAAGATATCTTATCGCTAGCCAAGGTTGTGCAGCAAGAAGGGAAACAATTGGCACAAAAGCTACTAGATAAAAAACTGAATAAATGCGATATTGTTCAACAAATTAAGAGTAAGCAGCCTGTATCCAATCCACATTTTGTTGGTGAAATCTGCCAAATTATTGCCAAAGGCGATCCGGAGTTAAAAAAGTTTTCCGGCTGCTGGTGCATAATTATTGAGGTTAACACTTACAGTTGTGCTGTTCAAACTTACAGAATGGACTTTCCTGCTGTCAAACTTGAAAACTTAGAACCTGTATATACTCCGAATGAGCCAACAGCTGCGAAAAATTGCGATCGCATCCGGCGACTAGCAGACGAAATTTACAAAGATTTCGAGCCAACCCATGCAGCTGTAATGGAAGTGCTGGGAAGATTAGCAGATCCTGGGAGTCTCACCTCTAAGCAGGAACGAATACTGGCTTTCTTGGAAAATGAGTATAACTTGTAGTTGATGATCCAACGTTTAGAATTGGATTGCGATGAGCGCCTTGATAAACTGGAAGCAGACAGTTTGGAGCAGAAAATCATGACTGTTGCGCGACCCTCATCTCCTACATTAGAAGAGTTTCTCAAGCTACCAGAAACAAACCCTGCTAGTGAGTACATTGACGGCGAGATTATCCAAAAACCAATGCCGAAGACCCGCCATTCCCGACTTCAAGGTAAATTGATTGATGTGATTAATGAAGTTGTTGAAGAGAGGCGAATTGCCTATGCTTTTCCAGAATTACGGTGTACTTGTGGAGGTCGCTCGATAGTTCCCGATATAGTCGTTCTCAGGTGGGAACACATTGAATTTGATGAGAATGGCGAACCTGTTGATGATGTGTTCGTTCCTCCAGATTGGACAATTGAAATTCTCTCTCCCGACCAAAGTTCTAACCGCGTTACTGGTAATATTTTGCACAGTCTCAAACATGGTTGCCAACTTGGATGGTTGATTGACCCAGACGACCGTTCAGTTTTAGTTTTTCAACCAAAACAACAACCAGAATTGTGTCATGGAACGGATAATTTGATTGTGTTGGATGGAATTGACCTAGAGCTAACAGCTGCTCAATTATTTAGCTGGCTCAAGATGAAGAAATCGTAAGTATTAGAGGTCTAATTCTGCATCTTTGTGGTGCTTTAAATAATTAACTTGAGATTTCACTATGCAATCTTGCTGTTGAGAGTTACTCAAGTCAGAAACATTAGCAGATTCATTCTTTTGGACGACATTGTGGCTACGGGAGTTCGAGGTATACATAGATAAGTTTTGAGTATGATTTTGAATTTTGGAAATCAACGTATTTATTGACGTTTGCTTGTCGTCTTGGCTGTTACTTGTAGCACGTTGGACTAACGCCAAAACATCTCGTTCCAAGTCAAAATCGATACCCCGTGCCAAAAGTCCTTTGAGAGTGCAAGCCTTTCCATTTCTACCTAATTTCCCCGCCTGGAAAGCTACCCCATCTGTTGAATAAGAAATACCTTGAATGACCCCCTCCTTGGTAACTTTTACTTTAGTTTCCACACCTGCTGCTTGCAGTTTCTCAAGAAATTGGGTCATCGTCATTTCTGGTTGAATGGTAGTGTCTATTGCATCCTGAATTTTCTCCACCGCGCTATAGGATGGTGGTTGATCCCGTAGCCGCAGTTCAAATTCTTGTCGTTCGCGCATCATACGTCGCTTTTGTCCAGTAGAAGGTGCTGTGTGGTCTACTTCCCAAGAACAGGGTACGGGAGTTAGGTTGAACTGGGATTCTAGATTTCTCAGAACTTTTTCCAAACGTCTTTTATCCCACCAATCAGATACACATTCACCATCGATATTGATGCGACTTGCGGCGATGTGCAGGTGGAAGTAGTTACGGTCATTGTGGGTGGCGGCAAAATAGAGACAATTATCAAAACCCATACCCAAAAGCGTACTTTCGACAATTTCCTGTAGCTGTTGTTGATCTGGTCTTTCTCCCGGTGCAAAGCTAAGAGAAATGTGGCTGACGGGAGATTCTACTCTAGAGTTGAGTTGGCGGGTAGCTGCAAGTTGTCTGTAAAAGTCTTGGGGAGTTTCTCCGGCGAGGTTGGTAAAAAGAAGTTCTGCTTCTTCTTTTTCTAAGATGTATTTAGTGAGTCCGGCGAAGCTTTTACCTTTTTTAATCTTCCCAATCATCGCCCAAAGATAGTTTCTCGTTTGTTTCTTCGTCAGTCCCTAAAAGTAAATGTAACCGCAATCTATTGATTTGTTTGGTTAACTCCTCGAAAGGGATGGGGTCGATGGGTGGTGGTATTAATCCGTTGGCGATCGCACTATTTTGAGCTTTGGCTATTTGATGAATATTTGTGCCTATATTTAACAACTGCCAGTAATATTGCCAGTTTGCTTGGGGGATAGTTTTGATGCGACACCCAGCCATAGAACGCCTGACTAATTCTGCTTTACTGATACCTACTTTTTCGGCTAAAGCTTGCCAATGTTCATTTTGTTCCTTTGTGAGCAGCATTTCAAACCGAATTGTATGTTGCTTTAGTTTGGCTGGCATTTCGATAGGTGGGTGCAATATTTTTCCAGCTTGGCAAGTTTCTAGATCAGCTGACAACTATCAAAAGTGATATGCATCAATAAGCAACCCAATTTTTAAAACTAACCTGATTTTAGTAAAATAGCGTAATTTTATGTAGTTTATAATTCACGAGTTTGAAGGGCTGGAAATAGGTTCTGAGGGACTAATTCAAATTCGGCAGACACTGGCTGCTGAATTTGAAGTGTGTTAACTGATATAAATAAGTACCTATAAACTAGTTACGAATAGTCAGAGTTTTATTAATTGATCGTGCAAATGTAGTTAAAGTTGTGTTGTTAATATGACTGATATCGTTGATGAGTTCTTCGTATTTCACTCTAATTCCTTCACAGCCACGACAATAGACAATAAATTCTAATATTTAGTCACCAAAATATGAATAAAACTGTAATAAACTGCAAAAGTTTTGGTAGGGTCGAAACTAACTATCATCCCGAAGAAATATCACCAAATGTAATATTTCTGGCAGTACCTATATTAATACCAAGATTGCGATCGCCAACAATCCCCACGCCATTATTAACTTGATTGCTGATACTACGAATTTTTTCTTGTGCTTCTGTTTTTACCTCATCCCATCCCTCGATGGGTAAACCTTTACCTCCGCGTAACAATGCAACGGGGAAATCTTCAGTTGCAAAGTCAAAGAAGGGGGTTTGTTCGGCTTTACATAATTGTTGTGCGGTTTCGGGAACGGTTTTCCCTAAATAATTCATTAAATGGGAAACCCGCACTACTTTATCTCCTGGTTGGTTGGCTGCACCTTGCAATGCTTCAAGGAGATGGTAGGTGTAAACGCTCATTTTGTCATCAGGACGAATATAAGATGATTGTTTTCCTGTGGAGGAGGTGAAAACTACTCGTCCTGTACCTTGTTTTAGTTCATTGATGATATTTTTGGGTAAAGCAGTTTGAGTAAAACCCTTGGGTAGGGTAGGACGATTATTTTTACCTGCATTATCCTTTGATGCTGCCATTCCTTGGGCGTGACAACTATCAATAATTACCAGTAATCTTTTAGCAGGTATTTGTTGTAGTGCAGCGTTGAATTTTGTCGCAGATAAAGCAGTATTGGGAATATCTACACGGTCAGTTTCGTGAGGGATGAGGTAGTAATCTCCAGATTCATCCAAGCAACCATGACCGGAATAATAAATAAATATAGTTGCTTCTGGATCATTTTCGGCTTGCTGTTTGAGCCAGTTTAAACCATCTAAAATATTTTCGCTGGTTGCTGTTGCATTACAGAGTAAACGTAGATGTTGGTCATTATCAATATAGCCGCATAAATTCTGGTCGGTGAGAAGAATTTTTAGGGCTTGAATATCTTTGAGTGTGACGGGTAAGGATAATTTCGGTTCTTCGCATTCGCCTACACCGATGAGTAGGGCGTAGTTGTGAGATAGGATGTTGGACATAGTATGGATGGGTGCAGGTTTATAGTATTTGCAGCTTTTCTGAATTGATTCAATTGCATCCCATTGTTCATTAATCTCTCTATCTGTATTCGCCCAATGCATATAGAGATATGGGAGTAATTTAGGATCATCTACTAATTTAGATGCTTTAATAGCTGCTTTATGAACATCAAAGTCATCGTACATCAAAGCTTGATAGATAAAAGAAAAGCTTAAGTTCTGGTAATCCTTATTTAAATAATCGATAATCATATTGCAAAGCTCAGAATTTTTATTCTGAGTAAGCCAATTAAATAAAAGCTCAGTTGCAAATTGATTACCTATTGATATCAAAGACTCAATGGCAGCCTTGCAAACATCCTGATTATTATTATCCAAATGTTTTTGAAGTGCTATCACCACATTATCATTTTGAAAAGAAGATAGTTCTTTGATTGCAGCTATCAGAACCTCCTGGTTTTCGTCATTGAGTACCTGGATTAAAGCAGCTATTACTTGAGAATCACCAAGTTTACTTAATGCTCTTATTGCTTCTTTACGCACTTGATAATTTTTATCGTGCAAAGCTTGATGGATAGCAGAGACTACATCTTCATTTTGATTATTATAATATCCTAATCCCCAAACAGCTTCTACACGAACTTCGTAATTTTCATCTTCTAAATATTGAATTAGTATAAGAATTATTACATAAGCATTAAAATCTTTGAATGACTTAGCATTTCTGAATGAATGCACAGCTTTTATGCGAACTTGCTCATTTTCATCATTAATAGCTTGAAATATGACATTCATCAATTCATCACTCTTCACCTCTAGTAATCCTTCAATAGCTGCCTTACGTAAATTTGGGTTATCGTGATGGAACAGTTGTAATAAAGCAGCAGCTAATACATCATCCTCTAATATGTTCAATTTCCATAACTGAAAGGCAGATAAAGCATGAATTAATTCTTGCTGACTTTGTAAAAAATGTTGGAGAACTATAATCGCACTGGTACTACCAATTTTCTGTAATTCAAGAGCAGCATCTCTACAAAGACACCATTCTTCTTGATAAAGTAAATCTAATTCATGGTTAGATAAAACTTGAGGCAAAATTTGACTTGTATGTTCAATTATTTGAGACAGGATAGGAACTATATATTCAGAATCAAATTTTATGATAGCCTCAAAAGCACTTCTACGAACTGCAAAATTATTGTCATGTAATGCTTTTTCTAGTGTAGGAATCACTTCAGTAACATCAAAATTTGTTAGAGCTTTGATAACTTCTATACGAACCTCAGAGTCATCATTGTTTAGTGCTTGGCTTAAAGTCGAAATTACTTCTTGATTATCGAATGTCGCTAACGCTCTAACGGCTTCTATACGAACCTCAGAGTCATCATCATTTAGCACTTGGCTTAAAATCGAAATTACCTCTTGATTATTGAATATCGCTAACGCTCTAACGGCTTCTATACGAACCTCAGAGTCATCATCATTTAGCACTTGGCTTAAAATTGAGATTACCTCTTGATTATTGAATGTCGCTAACGTTTTAACGGCTTCTATGCGAACCTCAGAATTATTATTATTGTTGATTACTTTAATTAAAGCAGCAATTATTTTCTTGCTATCCCTGATTGCTGCATAAAAATTAGCCATGTATTGCTCAAAATTTCTCTCACCAATTTTAAATTTTCTAAAGTCTGAAATAACATTTGTTGCAACTGAATAATTTTTATGAGTTATAACATTACAGAATGCATCAATAAGCATTTCAATATCAAGACTAGCAATCTGCCAGAATTCCAACGTAGCTAAACAATGAAATAAGTCTTCTTCATCATTCAATAAGTCATGATAGATATTTGCTGATGTTATATTATCGATATCTTCCAAGAGTTTAAATGCTTTTCCTATAAGTTCATTTTCAATATTTGTAATAAAATTAAAATTTTCATCCTGTAAAAGTAAACGTAGTGAGGAGATAGTGTCTTGAATAAAATAATATAGTACAGGGACTATATCCTCACCACCTATTTTTTCTAAAGAATCTAAAGCAAGTTTGCGAATTTTAGAATCTTCACTTCGTAGTAGTTGTCCCAGTCTTGCAATTACATCTTTATTATTAAATTTACCTAATGTTTTTATAGCTTCTTGGCGAACTTCATCACTTTCATCGTTTGTCGCTTGAATTAGTAAAGGTACTATATTTTCATTATTGATTTTATCTAAAGATTTCAAAGTTTTTTTGAAAGTTCTAGGATACCTATCTTGGAAATTTTTTTCTTTAAAAGCAGATATCACTTTTTCTGTAGAAAAAGAATCTAACAATGAAACCACTCCGCAACGTATATCTGAAGAATCGCTCTTCAATTGTTTATTTAGAACATCAATTATTACAAGAATTAGATTGACATCTAAATTATTGATTAGTTCTTTTATGTCTTGACTCCATCTAAACAGACAATCTGCATAGAATATATATAAGTGTCTAAGACATCTGTAAACGACAGCATAGTTGTCATATGATAAAAGGATATTTATAAGAATATTACAGTAGGATATAATATTTATAGTTGTTCTTTGTTTTTGGAGTAAGTAAAGTGCTGTTATTTCTTTAAATAGTAAATATTGAGAATTTAATAATTGATTTAAAGCACTAATTATATAACTACTATCAATATTTATTAGTGCAAAATATGCATGATTCAATAAATCATATTTCTCATACAAATTATAATGTTTATCGTGTAAAACTTGGTATAGTCCTGAACTAATTTTTTGTATTTTTTCTTCTATTTTTTGAGATAAAATAGGAATAACCGCATCAGTACCAATTTTCCTTAATGCTGTAATTACCATATGCTGAAGTGAGTCATATTCATATTGAAAAGCTCTATATAAATAAGGAATTGCATAATCAGAGCCTATTTCCCCAAGAAGGACTATTTTATTGAGTAGAGGAATTTTATTTTGGAGAATGATAAAAATAACCGGTTGTTGTTGAAATTGCTGTTTTACTATTTTTACTAATCTTGCACCCAACTTCCAATCAATTTCTAAAGCTAACCTTACTAATCTTATTACCTGAGATTCATCTTCAAGCAAACCTGACATTAACGCTATAGGTTCCGTCCATTTCAAATAATTCAAATAATCCCATTGCAACTCATCATCACTCAGCTTTCCTACTTCCTGCAAAAACCTTTCGGCGGCGTAATATTCTTGAATTAATTGATGGCTAAACTCGATTTTATTTTCTGCCCCTAATTGGATCAGGTGATGCTTGAGTAAATCATCTAGCCAAGCGATCGCACAATCTGCGGCACAATTAACTTTACCTTCCAGAAATTCCGTGAATATTTCCTCGGCTTGCTGTCGGGATATAGCAACCAAAAATTCCGTCGATGTAGAGACGTTACATGTAACGTCTCTACAATTTGGGTTTCCTCCCATCATTACCCAGGCTAAATGCTGCAACAACCGCTTCCACCAACGACGAGATTCTTGAGAAATGGGGACATCTTGCTTAAGTTGATGGTCATAAATTTCTGTGAAGCTGCGAAAGACTGAACCTAAATTCGGCGGTAAATTATTCTGGTTGCTGGCAAACACCGAACAAAGCATGATTAACAGTAGAGGTGTTTCGCCAAACTTCCGCAAGCGATCGCCTAACTGCTTCAACATTTGTTCTCCCACCTCTGGGAGATACCCCCGCACGAAATCCCGCATCTGGGTTTCCGTCAGGGGTTGCATTTCCAATTTTTTGCTGATTTCTAAATCACCACCTACCCCCAAATCCCGCGTTGTAAAAATCATCGGGGTGGTTTTCTGAAAATCTTGGCGAAATTTCTGTAAATCTCGTCTGGCTTGAGATGATGGTAATTCGTTTACACCGTCGAGTAGCAGTAAAAATTGTCCCTGTCGCAGCAGTATTTTTACGGCTTCACCATCGATTGCTAAACTGGGGTCATGACGATGGAGAAAGTCTTTGATGAGGTCGATAATTGAGGTTTGATAGTAGCGGAGTTCTACTAAGATTGGTATTTTACGTAAAAATAAAATACCAGCTAGACAATCTGTATCAAGCAGAAGAATCCAAAATTTGATTGGTACATTATTAAACCGCCAATTCCTAGATGTCTGCTTTGTCTCCCCTTCTCCCTCATCTATCAAAAATTGCGCTTCTTCCAACAGCAACCGCGCCAAAGCAGTCGATTTTCCCGAACCTGGACGACCAATTAAAAGCACATGTTCCGGTGCATATTTCCGCAAGCCTTCCAGAACATTTAAAATTTCCCTTTTTTCCCTTGCTTCTGGTAATAGTTCCTTCTCTGGTTTAACTGCTTCTGGTTTAAGTGCGATCGCCTGTAAATCTAACAATAAGGATTTTCTCACCTGGCTGTCATGGTTTTTACCCACAACATCTGTGAGAGTGTAAACTTCCCACCACTGAGCGTAAGTAGCACAAACTGATTGTAGATATGGCTTCCAGTCAAGCACTTCCGCTCCTTGCACATTAGAAGAAGGACTTAAAAATTACTATAACGTTGCCAGTATATATTTAGCAGAAAAGTAGTACAAGTGTGTTGTTCAGTTTCGGTTTTTATCCTCATTGAGAAAAACAGGGGAGGGACTGCGTTGCGAAGGTTTCTTAGAAACCCGAACAAGCTTTCTCAGCAACTAAATATCCTCCGAAGCGAGAAATACGGATACTACCACTGCTTGCTCCACCACCGACACGCCACGAGAAGAACTCCATCGCCTGCAAGCAACGCAAAGGAACAGTAGGAAAAAGGTAGGGAAATTTAACGCAATCAGTGTTTTCAACCCTACCACATCCTTACCAAATCCCTTGTGTAAGATATACGTCTAAAGCGATACAACAAAAAATCACTATTGATATATTCCTTTGGCTGTTGCTGCTTGATAACTTGGAACCAACGCCAACAGAAAAAATTGACCTAAGTATAAATGGGCAGACTAAATAAAGATGCTTATCCCGAAGTTACGCTGACACTCGACTTTGGGGGAAGCGGCACAAAGGGAATTGTACAAATTAAAGGTGGCAAGCCAGCAGCTTTTTGGATGGAGCCTGCTGTGATCGAGGCTCCTCGTGCTTCCCTCACTTTCCATACCCGCAACTTGGGCAACGCCTATCCAGAGAACACCACTTGGGTGGGAGTGGGTGAAGACTATCGGGCAGTAGGATATTTGGCACGAACTACATACAGCGCCACACCAAGACTAAAGCCGCGAAAATACGAACTGGCAGTGTATAAAACGCTAGCGGCTGTGTGGGTGATCAAGCAGAAATTTAAGTTACCTGACTCCTTCTATTTATCTCTGGCACTGCTATTACCACCAGGAGAATTTGAAGATTCAGCGTTACTAAAACCGATGTTAAAGGATGCTCTGGCTGAATTTGACACACCGACGGGTATTGCGATCGCTAACTTGGTTGGTTACGAGTGTTTTCCAGAGGGCGGTGGTATCTATGCTATGTACTGCAAAAATACAGGTGAGGCAATCAAACGTAAAGTCCTCGCCTTGGTCATGGTGGGATATCGCAACGCTTCGGTTTTGATATCCCGACGCGGCATTTTAGACAGGGGCAAAACAGCTAACCTGGGCATGGCGAGAATGGTTGATTTGGTGATAGAGCGTACATCAGGATTAGAGAGTGAGCAGCTAATTAGAGCGATGATTGCTGCTGGTGACGATCCAAAACCCCAGCACTTTCACAACCTTTCCAGTGGAAGCGACATTCGCTCTGGCGAGATCGAGAAAATTATCTCTGCGGTGTGTGACTCCAGGACAGAGTACGTCATTGCCCTTAGCAACTGGCTCAAAGAATCACTACCGCCCAGAAATGAATTAGACGAAGCGATTATCTGTGGTGGTACAGCTGACTACTTGCGTCAAGAACTGGATACCGTGTTTCCAGCAACTCCAATTATCTGGCACGGTGGCGTAGAGATTCCGCCGACTCTGAACGAGCAGTCCTTGGGAAACCGCCTAGCTGATGTGTGGGCATTATCTGTATACCACGGAGCCAAGGTGAGGATGAGTGCCAGATTTCAGGAAACGGAGGCGATCGCATCAAATGGGTGAAAGAAAAAAAGATTTTGTTTGGCGCTACCAGCCAAATCTGAGTTCGGACAAAGCAAAGATGCTGACTTATATTCAGAACCGGGATTTGCACCCATCCCAAGATAAAACAGCGATGATCATGGCTGCCCTTACAGCCTACTACATGCCCCTGGCACTGCATAGTCAGGGCAGTGGCTCTCGTGAAAGTTTGGAATTGATACTTTTAGATTCAGCTACTGCTTTTGTCAATCAACTCAAATACGCTTGTACGGCACTAAATGTAGATCCAGCACGTGTGGGCAATGTATTGTGCAGTGCCTTTCAAATACCACTATTTTTCCAAAGCGCTAAAGCCGAGTCAAGTAATGCCGATAGCGCACTGGAATTAGACAATTTAAATGATTTTGACCTCAATACATGGAATTTGGCAGGAATTACCACAGATAGCGAAACTTTTAATTAGGAGATGCCCCTAAATATGGCAAGGATACATTTAATCGATGGTGAAAAAGGTGGGGTTGGCAAGTCGCTGTTTACTCGCGTCATGGTGCAGTATGCAATTGACAAAAAATTGGAACATGCTTTGGTTGATGCAGATATGACCAACCAAGATGTCAAGCGCTTCTACAACTATGCTGTTGATGCCGAGTTTAGCGAAGCTGTTAATAAGGGAGACAGGGCTGACATAATTTTTGAATTAGCAAGGAATAAACCCGTTATTGTTAACCTTCCTGCTAACGTATTTCCCCTAGTAAATAACTGGATTAAAAAGGGAAGATTGCTAGAAGTTGCTGACAAGTATGGCGTAGATATTTGCAAGTGGTTTGTCTGCGATGGGGGTTTTGAATCCATCGACTTGTTTTATCAATCGATGAATTTACACAAAGATAAAATGCTCCACGTTTTCGTGAGAAATCTTGGTAAAACAGATGATTGGAGTTTTTTAGAGGATGATGCTACTTATCAAGATTTGCAAGCAAAGTACAAAAATATACTACAAATAATTGACTTTCCTTTGCTATATCCAGGAGACAGGTACTTCATCGACTCAAAAAAATTCCGGTTTGATGCTCCCGACATTGAGGAAACTATGCCTATAATGTCACAGCAGCGATTATCCACTTTTTTAGAAGACTCCCACTGTGCGATCGAGAATACTCAGCTGTGGGCAAAAGACCAGCAACCGAAAAAGAAAGATGCTGTAAAACTCCAAGCTGGTGTAGGTGGATAGCGCCATGTCCTACGAATTTCACACCTTATATTCTACAGATACCGCTTTTAACTGCGATGTCACAAAAAGTAGTGAAGATAAATACATGGGACGGCTGTACATCCTTGCTACCGAAGACCCAGAACTACTGAAATTAGGAATTGAGAAAGAGTGGTTCCTCGCTCATGAATCAGGAGATTTCTTTATCTGTGGTCATATTAATATTGAGGGACAATGGAGTTTGTCATCCTACAAAAGTTTAGAACCCAGTTTGGCATACACTACCCAAAGTGAAATTCTTGACTGTGTATTTAGCCCAGAATATGTGAGTGCAATTTTGCAGTTGCGTCATGACCAAGCTTTAAATTTGTCTGAGTCTGTTATATTCAAAAGTGAAAGTTTTGGTGATGACAATAACTTTTCGGATGGAAGTCAACCTGCGAAAATTAACACAAGTTTATTGCAAGAATTTAGTACAAGTATTCCTAACTTGGATGTATTGAAGGATTTGCTATTGCGCTCCTCCCCAGAGGAATTACAAGAAGCTAACCTACAACAAAACGAAACTACATCTTTTGAGGAAGTAGAATCAGCCATTCCTATCGTGCCTTTAGAGGTTTTAATTTCTGTTAGGGAGGAAACAACAAACTTAGAAAAAACCGAAGTATTGGAAATTCAAGAAGCCCTAATTGACAGAATTATTGACGAATATTCAGAAGATATAAGTGAGTTTATCCTACCACCTTTTGGGAAGGTAACAATTCACGTTGAAGAGGATTATTTTGTCTTGTGTTCTTCTGAAGACGGACACACCATCCTCTCTGCGACTTTAGATGGTTCTGTATTAGATGAATTGAAAGATACCGACGCGCTCAAATTTACTGATGTTTTGCACTCCTCGGAAGTAGAGGTGTCTAAATACTTTGAAAATTCCCTTGAAAAACAAATTGAGACAATTGTGACTGTAGAAACTCACAACACCGCAGTTGAACAGCAAAAAGGAATTGATTATGGTGCGTAGTTTGCGGCAAGCCAAAAATGAAAGCTTTCTTTATCGCATACTTGAAGGTAAAGACGCTGATTTTCAAAGGCGGGTGTTAGCGATCGCAGTTGAACATGGACTTTCGACAAATGACCCTTTATTTTTGGTTATGCTAGCAACCGGGCAACTTCAGGTTTTACTAGAGGATAAGCCGTCGGAGTTGGAACGCCTATTCCAACGTTGGTCTGAGGCAATTCATGATCACTTGGAGGTGGCGAAGCGCACCGCAACCGCTGGTCAAGAAGTGGAAATCCGCAGGATGGTAGACCGACTGATTGCTCATTGCGAATCGAAAGAGCGAAGTCGTCTGAGGGTTATGCTACCAGCTATGGGGTTGCTAGTAGTGGCGATTGGGTTTGGTATTTTGGCAGGATTGTCTGTTCCAGTGTGGTTGGCTGGTGGGTACACGCCAGGAAAACCCAGGTTGCTGACAGTTGCTGAGGCAGAAACTTTACGCTGGGCAAAAAGTCCTCAAGGCAAGCTGGCGCGGAACATCGTTACCTGGAACTCAGAAAGCCTGATTAACCTTCATTGCACCAAAATTCCTGGTCAGCGATCGCTAGTTGCCAAGGAACGGGGTCAAAGGGCGGTATCTGAATATTGTTTGTTGCGAGTGAAGACACCTTAGTTTATGTAGCTGATTGCAAATTACGCAGTGACACCCCCATCACATACAAGTAACCTGTGAGAGTGAGAACAGACGCGATCGCTAAGTGTACAATTTTGATACACAAGACCATATTATAGTACAAATATTCTATATACTAAAGGTTAAATAAGCTCTGAGAGTGTTTGCATGAGTTCAACTTGAGCAGAAAATAATAGTAGATTATCGAATCTTGAAGATTGGTAGCGTAGTTTTTTTGAAGTATGCGACCATGATCTGTAAATTTAGGTGTAGTCAAAGCTCTGCGAAAGCCAGTCCCCAAGCTGAATCTTTCCCCTTTTTTCGCACCTACTTGACAAATGTGCAATTCTCTTAACCTGTCACGGGTGTTGCAAGAGCGTCTCCGACAGGAGAAGATTGGATGGTCTTCAATACTATGTTGAGCTAATAGCCGCTTCCTGCTCTCTAGAGCGATTCTCGGTCGAATACAACACAATCGAGGGTGGGGAAAGTCCGTCCATGCAGGCTTTGCAATTTAAAGCCATACTTCACTGTTTTGAAAACCCCCATCTCTTCTTCAAACAAAAAACACTATGGTTCTAGCATCTGCTGTAGGTGAGGCTGTCATTGCAGCCAATCTGAAATCATTTCTGTTGGTACTTTCTGTATCTTTGAGCGTAGCAACGCTGCCACAAATCTTTAGCTGGTTTCGTCAGATTCCCTATACTTTACTGCTAGTAATCGTGGGGTTGGGATTAGCTCTAGTAGATGTGCGACTTGTTAATCTATCTCCGGAGTTAATTCTTTCAATTTTTTTACCACCCCTACTATTTGAAGCCGCCTGGAATTTGAAGTGGACGGAGTTGAAGCGGGATTTAGTGCCGATTTGCCTTTATGCAGTGCTTGGGGTGGTGATTTCAATTGCAGGCATCGCCCTGGGTTTACATCAACTAACGGGAATTTCACTGACAACAGCCCTTTTAATTGGGGCAAGCCTGTCTGCAACTGACCCGGTTTCTGTGACTGCTTTGTTTCGGGAATTAGGCGTACCCAAGCGTCTGAGTACCTTAATGGAAGGAGAGAGTCTGTTTAATGATGGGATGGCGGTTGTTGCCTTTGGCTTTTTGGTGGCGCTACCTTTGGGAAATACCCAATTAGGACTGCAACCAATTTTGATGCAACTTTTTTCGGTAGTTGGCATCGGCGTTGCAGTCGGTGGTTTGATTGGGTTTGGTATTTCCTACCTGACGCAGCGCTTTGATTTACCACTGGTGGAACAGTCTTTGACTTTGGTTTCAGCTTACGGGACTTACATCATCACTGAAGAATTAGGCGGCTCTGGAGTAATTGGAGTTGTCACCACAGGTTTAATTTTAGGCAACTTTGGCTCTCGCATTGGCATGAATCCCCGCACGCGGATTATTGTCAGTGAGTTTTGGGAGTTTTTGGCTTTCTTTGTTAATTCTATTGTCTTCTTGCTGATTGGTGACCAGATTCGTTTTCATACCTTGCAAGCAAATTTAGGAATTATTGCAGTCACAATTATCGGGATGATATTAACACGGGCGATCGCAATTTATCTTTTGGGTGGTTTAAGTAACTGGTTGGTTAAATCTGACATCCCTCTGGGCGACCAAACTATTCTCTGGTGGGGCGGACTGCGCGGTTCGGTTTCCATTGCATTGGCATTGAGCGTACCAGCGATTCTGCCAGGACAGGAAGAAATTATTGCTACTGTGTTTGGAGTAGTTTTGTTTACACTCCTAGTCCAGGGTTTGACAGTCAAGCCGTTGCTAGAAAAATTACAGCTTTTGGGCAACCAGCCCCTCCGTCAGCAATATTCGGAAGCCGTAGCTCGTCAAGTGGCACTGAATCGGGTACTGCAACATTTACAACAAACTGAAAAACGCCCCGGTATTGATCCAGAATTTTACCGTTACCAGGAAACACTAATTCGCGGAGAAATTAGCCGTCTACAAGCAGAAATCGCCCAATTGCAAGACGAATATCCAGATTTATGCAACTTTATGGCTGAACAACTGCGTACAGAACTACTAGCCATTGAAGCAGATGCCTATGCAGAATTTGTCAGGGCTGGTTGGTTGAACAAGGAACTGGCTCCCTTACTACAGCAGGTTTCTGATTCCGAAGCATAATCAATAAAGCTGGTTAAGTAGGGAGGCACAATTATTTGTAAGATGCGATAGCCTCTTCACAAAACCTCAAACCCTTTAATTGCATGCATGGGTTATGCTACGTTAACTCATCTTAGGTTTAATTCAACCCACCTACTTAATCGATTTTTACAATGTCTCCAGATAACCAATGATTGACTTATCAAGCATGATATGATATTCAACCTCAAGGCATTCTCGCTTGGACTTTGAAAAACGGCAATTGTTAGCCAGAAATCGAATTTTGGTAAACATTCCGTCTGCTGGATAGAAGTTGCCCTATCATCAACTTTTGAGGAAGATTATGGTTAAGTTTCGCCAGACAAATACTCCAAAATTTAATTGGGTGAATCGGTTTCGGAATTGGCTGACTATTAACCTGGGCATTTCTCAAACCCGTAAGCAAGAAATTTACCACGACTTACTTGTCTCTGTAACCCTACAAGATGCGAGCTATTGGCTACAGGTAATATTCGCAGCAGGAATTGCTACCTTGGGGCTAGTACTGAATAGTTCCGCAGTAATTATCGGAGCAATGTTAATTTCTCCCTTGATGGGGACGATTCTGGCTACTGGGCTAGCATTTGCGGCAGGGGACTTAATTTTAGCAGTGCGGGCGGTACTGAATCTGACCTTAAGTTGTTTAGTAGCGATTATTTTTGCTGTTATTTTAGTGGGTATTTTGCCCTTTAAGGAGCTAACTTCAGAAATTGCTGCTCGGACTAGTCCAAATGTTCTAGACCTAGTAATTGCTCTATTTTCCGGTGCGTTGGGTTCAATTGCTACCTGCAAAGAACCCAAAGGGGTTGTCACCTCCATACCTGGAGTCTCGATTGCAGTTGCACTAATGCCACCTTTATGCGTTGTTGGTTATGGCATTGGTATAGCAGCTAGCTTGAACTTAAAAGATGGGTTACAGATTGCTAGTGGCGGGGGGTTACTGTTTTTAACGAACCTGATAGCTATCACCCTCATGGCAATGATTGTATTTTTATTGCTACATATTGACACGCCACCAGTGCGGGAACAGGTGCGAGAATGGCATCAACAAGATATTGAAAGCAATTGGTTCCAGTCGTTTATCGAACGCTCACCAATTTCTAATCGTTTGAAAGTTATCGGTAGTCTTCCCAGCCGTTTTATCATGATTTTATTTCCAGTATTAGTTCTTCTCATACCTCTGAATCAATCTTTAACTAAACTGCGACAAGAAATTAGCCAGAAGCAAGAAAATAACCAGATTCTTAAAGTCAGTACAGAAATTTGGCGGCAGAAATTTGCCAATTTTACTGATGGTACACCCCGTTCTGACATTAGCAAACTTTTTACTCAAGAGCAAAATGACAAACTTTTAATTCAGATCCGAGTGTTTACTAGTAAGTTATACACTACCGATGAGAAAAATGAATTTACTCAATTAGTTGCATCTCGTTTAAATAAAAATCCTGATGCAGTCCAATTGCAACTAGTTGAAATTCCTACAGCGTCTAAAGATATCATTGCCCAATTAGCAGAAACAGATAAAAAAGACTTACCACCTGAGGAAAAACCACAGCCTACGATAGCAGAATATCAAACTGCTTTTTTACAAAGTACGCAAGCTGCTTTGCAGAATTTCCAACTTCCCCCGCCAGCCCAATTATTACGTTATGAGGTGATAATCACAAATAGCACAATAGAACCGCTAAGTCTGAATATGGTTTATCTTAGCCAACGTGAGATGAGTACTGATGCGAAAAATTTACTGGTTGATGATATCAGAAACAGACTCAATTTCCCAAATGCCAATGTGAAGTTTGAAAGAATACCTGTTAACCAAGGAAGCATTACATTTGCACCAGATAGCGCAGAACTGCCATCTGCTAGTACCCAGTTACTCGCTCGGATTGGGAGAATCCTACAATTACAGCCAAATTTGCAAATAGAAATCACTGCCGATCAGTCAAATAAAGAACCGAATAGTGTCGTCGGAAAAAGAATTGAACTTATTCAAAACTACCTAAATTCTCAATGGAAAGTTGCGGCTAATCAAATTAGTATATCTCCCGAAAAAACGGAATCTAGCCGCAATATAGAACTGAGAATGAAAGTAGTTGAAAAACCTAAAATCAATATCCTAAAACCTTAATCTAATATCTATCAAATTTAATTTGAATTAATTCAAGCCTCTGGAAATATGCTTGTATTTATACAAATACATTGTTAGCATTTAATCAGATGTATCCGATAATTTCAACTCTTTCTACTTGAATTTGAATCAAAGAGCCGATAATCTTCAATACTCCTATAGGTAACTTGTGATGTTTGAAAAAGTTTTAATCTGCACAGATTTTTCTGATGGTTTGCATCGTTTGGCGCATTTTGCTTCCAGCCTAGCGGTTGGAGGAATAAAGCAAATTGTTTTTTTGCATACTGTTCCCCTATGGGAAAAAGGCATTATTCCGCGCGTCGATAGTGAGAAAGTAGAACAGGCTCAAACCCTGTTGACAGAGGCAGTTGGCAAAAATCCTACAAATGTAACAGTCAAAATAGAAGTGCAATCAGGTAAGCCAGTTGAAACAATTCTCAAGATTGCCCAAAGCTATCAATCGGAATTAATTGTCCTGGGTTCTCAAAGTCATTCGTTACTCACCGATAAGCTTATGGGTAGTACAATGGCTGAATTGTCTAGCCGATCGCCTATTCCTTTACTGGTGCTGCGTCCGCAGTTAATCTCTGCTTATACTGCTGAAGAATTAACCCTCCGGTGTCAGCATTTGTTTCGTTCTTTGCTACTTCCCTACGATGGTAGCGAAGTTGCTAATTATCTGATGCAAAAGGTAAAGCAGCAGGCTGAAAAACAGTCTGGTCGGTTTTTAGAACAATGCGTGCTTTGCTGGATTGTCAAAGATTTGAACGATTCCCAAGCTAGAGAAACTTTATCTCAGGTTCAAGCTGATTTAGAAACGGCAAATTTACAAGTTGAGATAGACATCCGCCAAGGACAGCCAGTTGTGGAATTGTTAGAGGCAGCTAAAATGATTGACATTAGTGCGATCGCTGTGTCTTCAGGAACTATAGGTACATTCCGGGAGTGGCTTGTTTCCAGTTTTGCAGGTGAAATATTAAGCCGTAGCTGGCATCCTGTGTTATTTTTCCCACCCCAACGTTAGGAAAGTCAAATGGTTAATTCAACTGTTCAAGTCTTGGCGCGTGTTGTGGCACTCTCTGGCAAAGAAGATGCAGTCGGATCGCTGCTACTGCAACTTGTTGAGCCAACCCGTCAAGAAGAAGGCTGTATCCGCTACGAATTGCTACAGAACCATGCAGAACCAACGGAATTTATTTTTACAGAGGAATGGGAGAATGAGGTAGCCTTGATGGCACATTTAGACTCTATCCATCTTCAGGAAATTTTTCTAGAGGTAGGAAAATTGCTAGCTGCACCGCCAGTGATTCACCGCTATCAGTTGTTGGCTTAGGGACTTCCAAAGTGTGATTCGTTGATGACCGAACGCTTGATCGCTAATAACTATCCAAAAGTCTCTCTGAAGCGATCGCACTGATGCTCCTGCCTTGGATTTGGATATAGTGTTCATCCTGTGTCGTTTTTATCTTTAACACAATCCCATTAGGAGTCTGGAAGATTTCGGGGGATGAAGTCCAACTTCCGATTTGAAAATTCTGATGGGACTTTTCCATCTGCCCTGGTCCACAACTAAAGGTGGCGATCACTGTTTGGGTTCCTTGATTATCTAGATAGATTTTGAGTCCCGTGTCTAGTTCGCCTGCATAAGCCATAATGAATCCTTGTAAAATACATTTATTACATCTTTAAACTCTTTAAATATATGATATCTAACTCATTCAGTGCTTTGGTTTTCGTAATAATTTTTAGCTATTTACTTAACATCTCTTATCCTCCATAAAACTTCGGTATCGCTCTATTAATTACTAAAATCGGTATTTGTTGGTAAGAATATCTGGATTTATTGTGACGCTTTCAAATTATTTTCAATTCTACATAGTTACCGGGGACTCCACATAAATATTAGGCTCTTGCATAACAAATTCAATTCCAAATGATTTTAATTTTTTGGAAACTTTTTCATTCGCCAATTCTAGTAATCGCTTCCCTGAAGGGGCGACGAAATAGACTCAAAAGCTTTGTATGTAAGGCGTGTAACATTTTGTGATAGAAAAAGATAGGTCTAGTTTTGTCAATAAGACCTATCTATTGATAATGTTACCAGAATTTTACCAAAACCACTTAAAA
>NZ_JBHFLM010000239.1:0-3080 GCF_041928655.1 Pelatocladus sp. BLCC-F211
CTTATATCTTGCACCTCTGGGGATAAACCACTAATTAGGCAATAGGAGTGTAAAAAAGTGACTCCAGAAGTGAGAAAAGTTTTAAGTAGAAAAAAGAAGCTTATATAACTAAACAAGATGTGAAATTACGTAAATGACTAAAGACAGGTGATCGCTACGTTGAAAGAGTAGTTGAATTTGCACACAAGGGCAGAAATATGAGAGAAAAGGGCGTGAAAAGCATAATGAAAAGCAAGAAAAATGATCTCAATTCTTGCCCACGCCCAAGGGCTAGTTTACACTCTGCTGTCGTTGATGCCCTCTAGATATCAGCAACAGAACCTAGAAGCAATGTTAGGATTATTCCTACAAGCACAAGGAAAACCTTTACCAGAACACTCTCAAAGTAAGTCTGCCAGTGCCTTAAGCCGATTTCTAAATATTTATGATTGGTCAACCCGTAGTGTAATTCGCACTACTCGCGCTCGTATTATTCAGGAGATTTTGTCACACTGCCCAAAAGGGCGCAAACCTTGTTTACAAGTGATTATTGACCTGACAACTTTAGAGAAATGTGGCAAATTTGCACAATTCAAGGATTTAATCCGTGTCTACAACGGAAAACGAGGTTTGCATTTGGTTGTGGTGTATTTGGTTGTGGGTAAATGGAGAATTCCTTGGAGTTTTCGTGTATGGAGGGGAAAAGGTACTTCCTCTCCTGCACAGTTGGGATTAAAGTTGGTCAAATGTTTGCCAAAAAAATTAACCCAGCACTTCCAGGTGATGATCCTTGTAGATACTGCATTCGGCAGTGTGGAATTTCTACATGGTGTGCGAAAGCTCAAATATCACGTCATTGCTGGTATCGCTTGTACTCGTAAATTAACTTCGGGATACAGCGTTTCTCAATTACATAAACGCGGACAACTCCTGCGTCTTCGAGGTTTAAAGTTTCCTGTTTATGTATCTTGGTACTATTTCAAGCGTGATGATGGCAAGTATGAAAAACGCTTTGTCTTGTCTACTAAAGCTCTCAAACCCAGCACCATTTCTTGGTGGGGGAAACGACGATGGCAGATAGAGGGTTGGTTTAAAACTGCCAAACACCGTTTCGGTTTACACCGTTTTGGACAAGGAACACTCTTAGGCGTTTACCGCTGGTTGATACTGTCTTTGATTGCCTATATCTTGGCCCATTGGGCTTACTTATCTACAACGATTGCATCTACAAATTTACCCAATTGGGGACAAGCCGCAGAAATTGCATTCCAAATTATCTTTCCACAATTAGTGTTGTTACTTCTTTTACAAGACATTGAACGTCTGAGAAACTTGGCACTTAGTAATGGAATTGACATTCAAATTTCCAGGTGCAAGATATAAGCTACTGTGTCTCCCCAAGTCTACAAATCTTTGAGTGAAGTTTTTCCACTAACAACTTCACAACTTAAGTTTATGTGTTTTCGACTCACACCTGAAATAGAAAAAAAAGATGGTAACAGATTAAGCTATCATTTTAGTCGAAAACTGTCCGAAACTGTTGTGATATGGCATCACCCTTATTTTTGGGTTTTGGTATCTTCTAATAAACAAATACCCAACAAGGATGAATTGCAAGCAACTCTAATAATAATTCAAGATGAAGTAGACGACTTTAAGGAACGTTTATTTGGTTTTCAATCAGTACGTCATCCTCAATTAACACCATTCATTATTTCTCTTTTTGCGGTTCAAGTATTAAATAAAACTAAATTTGACCATCCAATTGCTTTCTCTAATAATGGAGTTATAGTCAGAAGAGAACCAGAGTTTTGGACAGAAACTATCGAATTACAAGGTAGTTTACATCCTGCTCTGACTTTAACAGTTAGCAGTAGCATTGTGTTTCGTGAAAATCTAGCTGAATTTTACGAAAAACATCATCAAATGCAAAAACCAGAAGAGTTTTTAATAGGCTTTAAAGTTCAAGAAATTGAACGAGGTAATAAGGCAACAATTGTAGGTCTGGTTGGAACCATTGGAGAATATAGAGATCAACTTTTGGAAAAAGCTACTGGTTCAACTAGTAAACAAGCACTGCGAGAAGCACCAGACAACCAACCTGTAGTTGCTATACAGTTTGGTAAGGATACAAAGCAGTTTCATTATGCTATGGCGGCTTTGCGTCCCTGTGTGACATCTGAGACAGCTAATCAATTTGAAGTGGAATATGGCAAGCTACTGAAGGCTACTAAAATTATCCATCAAGAAAGGACTAATCTCTTAGCTTCCTATAAAGAAACAGCCCAAGCTGCTTTAAGGGCTTATGGAATGCAATTGGAACTTAGTATCAACAGTCGTGACTATCCAAGCTTGTTCTGGGAACCTCCGGTTAAATTAGAGGACATAACTTTGCTTTTTGGCAACGGTATTACTGGCAAGAGAACTGAAATTCTCAAAGGATTATCAACTGGTGGTGTTTATCGTCGTCACACTAAATTTAAAGATAAATCAAAAGTAATTCGGATTGCGGCCCTGAAGCTGTGCGATGCAACAGTATCTTTATTTCTGGATCAGTTAACTCAACGTCTGGCAAAATATGGCTTTAAAAGTGAGGTAATTACAAAAACACCGTTATCAATTAAAAACTTGACTAAAACTGAAGCAAGAGCAGCAGTTGAGAGAACTGTCAATGAATTAGTTGAGATACCGCATGACATTGTTTTGGCGTTTTTACCTGAAAGCGATCGCCATACTGATGATACAGATGAAGGTAGCTTCTACCATCAAATTTACTCTTTGCTACTTCGTCGTCAGATTGCCAGCCAGATAATTTATGAGGATACCTTAAGTGATTCTGGGAAGTATCAGTATATTTTGAACCAAGTGATTCCAGGAATTCTGGCAAAACTGGGTAATTTACCTTTCATTCTGGCTGAACCTTTAGATATAGCTGATCATTTTATTGGTTTGGATATTTCTACTGGAGTTTAGACTAAGCCATGCAAAAAGACCCAGCAGGGCTGAGTTAATCAGAGACTTAGCAAAAGTATGAATAATCTTAGGTATTAAACAGCAACCGATGGTTTTTTCCGTGGTCGGGTTACGGTTTTTTTAACAAT
>NZ_JBHFLM010000024.1:0-5412 GCF_041928655.1 Pelatocladus sp. BLCC-F211
TAGTACATTCCGTTTATTGCGTTTCATCATCATTGTTATATTTATCACCCCAAATTAATGCAAGTTTAATCCAGAAATTGATAGATGAAAATAGCTTGATAATTGCTTTTTATTTAAGTAATACATAGAGATAATGCGAAACATTCACCTGCTAACCTTCTTTTAACTTCAAACCTGTAAGCAGCAAAAGTTTTAAGTGTAGAGGTATGGAGGCGATCGCAGGTCGCATTCTTAGGGGAAAAAGGAGCGATCGCCTCATGGACGACCCTACTACAGGGCTTTCAGTCACTTTAACGTAGGGATTCTAAGATTACTGTGATTGTCATCAAACACAACAGAATAACTGCCAGCTTATAAAAGCAATTGCCTACAAATGGCAGCAGCACTGCGATCATATCCAAAGCCCCAAAACTCATTGATAAGATACAGGTAATCACCAAGGCGAATATTGCTAGCAAGAAATATTTGAGGAACTTAGCAGTCAATTTGAATAGAGGACTATACTGATTTGTTGTCATGGCTATGAACTCCAATATTGGAGTGTAAGTGATTCAATTTGTCTTAATGACAAAAACTCAATTACACACCTTGAACAAGGGGTAGAACTGACGAAGCTCAGATGAAGGCAAAGTAATTTTAAAAAGCCTATGACTAGAAGCTTTTAAACACCAGCACTGATTACTGTTAAACTGTTAATTCATCTAAAAACTAGCGGGCTGAAATGCTGTACTAAGCCAATTTCTGCTCAGGCAAATCGAGCGGAGGCGGGTCAATTGGACAGCCAACAGAATGATTGCTCAGTTCCACTCGTAAGCTTAAAGGCGTGACTTGCACGGTGACACTTCCCTCAAATTTTGCTGATACTGCTAAAACGGTGATGAGCAAAGCTAAATAAGTAAAATACCCAAAGTAGCGGTTGTTTAGTAGATTCACTTTTCCCTCCGATTAATTTTTTTGTTCTGTTGGTTGCTAGAGACAAGAATACGGATGCACGAAGCTAAAGCTTCAGCATCCGTCGTGGTTTTTCCCATCGATGAGCTGTTAACAGAACTTGATTAGATTGTTCGGAACCACTCTCACGCAGTTGCGAGATTCAGTCCAAAAATTTATGAGGCGGAGCTTTATCTCATCACCTCTAGGATCAACAAGGCTTAATTCCGTAAATCACTGATGGCATAAACTGGAACCCGTATCGACCGTCATGTGCGCGATAGAAAATTACAATAGTCGCATAGCCTTGCCGTTGACAAAAAGTTTCAAATAATGCGCTATTGAGTGTGACCAAAACATGTTCTAAGGTTTCCAGCGTTTCCCATTGTTTGGGCAGCGGAGGTGGGTTCCAAACAGCCAGGTCTTCTGGCGTAATTGGGAAATCTTCAAACTCTCCGCAGCGGCACTCGACTTTGTACAGACCTCTATTTGGGCAACATCGGATTTCTATAAGTCCAGTATCCTTAAATTTCTGAAATCTAGCTATCCTTTGCTTGCAGTAATAGAGGATTTCCTCTACTGCTCTGGGAAGCATAATCTTTTAGATTACTGTTAAGCTTGTATACATGTGAATGATATATTCATAATAATTACCATTTTTGTATCCAAAAATACAGAAATACTGTTTTTAACTAAATTTGCCTAAAAATTTGTAAATTTAATATACCTGTTAACTTTAAGACGATTTTATTGAGCATTACCGTATCTTTAAATACAAAAAAACTAAATAAAGCTGTTTTAATGTCAATATAATTTACAGTTAAACAAATTTATAAAATTCAAGAATATGGGTAAAGAGAGCGTTGGAGATCAAGACGCACTAAGAGAGATGCTCCACTTCTTCCTAAATAAATTGGGAGCAACGCAGGTGGAACTATCACAAGGGATGAATGTTAGCCGACCGGTTGTGATTGATTTTTTGAATGAAGAAAAGGAGCGGTTGCCGGTTGAGCGTGAAGGCTTGATCAAACTGTGCGAGAGTCTTCAAAATGGTAAGGCATATAAGAGGAAATCAAAAACAGAGGTTGAAAAAACAACAGAACAAGTCGAATCAAATTCCAAGGAACTACGAAAGTTATTGGGAGAGATAGGAGTAGATGAGCTACTGGAGTCCGCCGGTTTTTTACCAGAAAAAACCAAGATGATTCGGGTGACTCCAGAAAGATTTTTTCAAGTTGCTCAAGTAGTTGCATTGCTTGAGTTTTTGCATTTTGAAGATTTACTGCCCACAACTCAAGAGTTCTTGGCGATCGCAACTAACAAAATAGCAATTGCAAGTAAAAAGTCTTCTGTTGAGTATTCTGAATATCAAGATAATGATTCTCTAGGGCATTTGATTGAGGAGCTACGCACATCTTACCCAACGTTGGGCTTAAAACTGAGGCTGGAAGTAATTGACAAGCTACAGCGAACCTGGAAAAGACTTAAAGCCGGAGGAAAGACAAACTTTACCCGACAAGAGGCGATCGCGCTTTTTTTGAGTATTATCATCAAGGAGCAAATGCCTAAAGATGTGGCTAACCTTCGGATTAGAGTTCAAAAGCTAGAATTCCAAACTTTATCTCGATATATCAATGCAGAAGAGGAGTATAGCGATTTATACCATCGATTCGTACAGATAGGTCATCAGGCAGAGTGCGATCTGAATACTCCGGGTTCATGCTCAACAACACAACTAGAAGCAAAGTCACTTGATTCGCTGACTCCAGTGATTATGGCGATAGTGACTTGTAGCTTTAGTCATGATGGTAAATCGTCGGAGCCGATTGAATGGATGTATACTTCTGGCAACACAATCGTAGAGAATGCTATCGCTGCTTGTAGCCTACACATGGGTTTGACAGGGGAGATAGCTAACGTCAGCATATCAACAAAAACCCTAGACAGCAGTATTGATTCCTTAGTTGAAACAACAGTAATTCTGGGAAATCAGCAAAAGTATCAGGGAATTTGGGTAGACCGTGACTCGATGATCACTATGCTACAAGCGATTATCTACGCTGCCAAGCAATGGTTAGTAGATCAGAACACAAATGGGAAACTCGATATAGAAATCTACAGTTCAGTATGCAAAGCTCTCTCTGAGTTGAGGAAACGATTAACTAGAGCAAGGAGAGCTTTTCAAAAATTTCAGTTCCTTGATCAGGAGTGTCAGTCTGTTGAGATTAAGAAAATTGCTGATACAGCCAGGGATGAATTGAAGAAAATTCCAAAGGAAAATATTTACTTTTCATATCGACTCAACTTCTACCGCTGCTATTTTCTCGCAAGACGGTTGGAGCTAAGACTGTCAAATTTTCAAGGTAACATTAGTAACGCACAACTGCTCATTCAAGAAATTAACCAAGTCCTTGAGGAAGATCAAAAAGTAAAACAAGAACTTGTTCCCATACTCGCTCTAATTCAGTCAGAAGTCTACTTGTACAAGCTTTCCTGTGGGCATGACCCAGATTTATTTGAAAAAAGCAAAAGGAGCAGTTGGCTTGGATTAGAAGCATGGGACAGTAAAATTAGAGGTGCAATTAAACCAGGATCTTGCTACGAAGATCCTGGTTGGGATGTTTATTTAGCCTTGTCTGAAATTTATGGGAATGTGGCGCGGATAGAGTTTTACCTTTGTGATGACAAAAGTACGCTCAATAAAGCCGCAGAATATTTTCTCAGAGCAGCCCACTACGCATTACGTATTGGTTTAGCTCAACGAGCGTCTCGATGGCTAGCTTTTGCAGGACGAGTTTGGGTCAGACTTGGAGATGGTAATTTGCCAAGACAGGCATCCAAGTTAGCTGATAAACTTGCTAAAACTGATTTAACAGCTGGTCACAGTCAAAATTTTTGCCAAGCTGTTCTTTCAGAAATTTATTTGCTTGATGGAGAATATTTGCTCTTAATTCAAAATGACCCTACCAAAGCTTTAGAGTGTTTTTTGGAGGCACTTAAGGGAGCTGTATATTTAGGCTTGAATCGTCGGATTTGTGATGCGCTGTTTAATATTTCAAGATGCTCGAAGAAGCTTGGCAACTTCAGCACTAAGGAGGGACTTAGCAGGGTCTTCAAGTCAGAAGATCACTACTTAACTGAATCAAACAAAAACAAACTGAATCCAATGAGTAACAACACCTCAGAGAAAGTTTTGGATTTGCTATGTAGTCTATGGAGTAGAGAAGATAATCCTACTTGGTTTCAAGTGCGGGCTGAATTTTCCGAACTCGCTGCACAGACTTGGCAAGGATGGCATCTTGATACTAAGCCTGGAGCAACGACGAGACATCCTATCGCCAAGCGTATTGAAAACGGATCTTGGCTTTGTCAAGTTAATTAAGCTAACATCTTCTGGATAAGCTAACTATTACTCCAGCAATATCTCTTGGGTTTTAATGTTTCATATGGTGTAGGGCGATCGCATGATGCTGTACTTGAGGCGATCGCTCACCAAGGCTCATGAAAGAGCATCACTTCTGAAAATCGCCTCAGAAAAATTTGAGTATCTGCTTTTTTCTTGTACAACGGCGATCGCTCACAAAATAGTACAATTGTACTGTAAACGGTGAAGTCGCCTTAGTCAAAACACTGATGTGATGCTTCCTTGTTTTTTGCTGGAAGCATCTTTTCTTTATTCATGAGGTAGATTCTAACCCTGCTCGCTCCCACTTTCCACTATTTGCAGCTGCATCATAGGTACTCTGCAAAAAGGCCAGGAGTACTGCATCTGGGTCATCAGCTCGCCGCACTGCTTCATATGGCAAAATGAACTCTCGCATATCGGAACTGTAAAATGCCTCCTTTGGCTGGATGGGGTAGTCTTTAAATCCCTCTGGTTCGGGATAGGCATAGGAGTAAAAAACAGGTTCTGCCGCCCCACCACCAGGCCAAAACCCACAGCTGCTCACTTCATGCGAGTAAGCTTCTTTTGTTACCCAATCCGCCATATTGGGAACCCCACCTGGATGTTCTGGAGCGCGACGCCCAGAAAAGCGGGTAACAGCCAAATCAAAGCTGCCCCAGAAAAAGTGTACAGGGCTGCATTTACCAATAAAACGTGAGCGAAATACTTTCATGACCCTATCTGCTTGCACCAGAATCCGCCAAAACCTCTGGGCGTACTGAGGATCATAAGCTGCATGTACATGATCTTGATCAAAAGGAATTGGCTGGTCTACTTCAATTTCGCCTAAGTACTCAGAACGGCGAAAGATATTAACAATATCCACCGATCCCGGAATTTCTTGAAGTGAAGAATAACTTGGTTGACCATCAATTTCCTTGACAGTAGGGTTCACAGGGTAGACGGTATAGCCTACACTCCGCAAAAATTGGGCGATTTGATAACTGGTGCGCTCATGTGTATCAGAATGACCAACAACGGCGATGACTTTGGCATGAGTCAACACGTTACGCATGGCGCTGTCGTTTTCTTTGAGG
>NZ_JBHFLM010000240.1:0-6374 GCF_041928655.1 Pelatocladus sp. BLCC-F211
TTGATGATTGTCTACTAGATATTAGTTCTGGAGCTGAACAAGAGGAGGAAGATCCACAAGATTGATTCCCCTTGTTATTCGCGATTATTTATCGCGAATAATGTTTCTTTCTGTATTTTTACAAAATTGGGATGCTCCCCTACGCGTCTCTACATTCTTTTTCACCAGATGTCTAATATGGGTGTGGGGGTGTAAGGGTTTAGGGGTGTAGGAATAGCCACATTTTCATGGTGACTTGAAAGTACACTAATTTGAAAAAAGAATGCGACAGATGGACTTACATAACTCTTATATACCAAAGAGTTTGCCAATCCAAAATCTAAAATCGGATGACGCCTGCTGGGCAGCAGGTTTACTATAAAGAAGTGTTAACTAAAATAATTAACTAGCGATCGCCTATCAATATGGAATGGAAAGAAATCTCTGGTAGCTGGGTGTTGATTCCCCCAAAACCTACAAGTATAATTCATTTCCTCGGTGGTGCCTTTGTAGCTACGGCGCCACACATCACTTATCGTTTGTTATTGGAAAATATAGCAGATAAAGGCTTTGTGATTGTTGCTACATCGTTCGTAAATACTCTCGATCATACAGCGATCGCAAAACTTGCGCTCCTCAACTTTGAACGTACCTTACTACGCTTAGAGGAGAGAGGAATACTAGGTAAAAAATACCTTCCTATTTATGGACTGGGACACAGCATGGGATGCAAGCTGCATTTACTGATTGGTAGTCTTTTTCCAGTAGAACGTGCGGGTAATATTCTCATCTCTTTTAACAATTATGCTGCACGAGATGCAATTCCCTTGATAGAACAATTTAATTCTACATTTAAGTTTAATTCTAATTTTGCTGTTGAATTTACTCCTTCACCCTTAGAAACTCAGCAACTAGTACAGGAAAACTATAGTGTTCGTCGTAATTTATTAATTAAATTTAACAATGATACGATTGACCAATCAGCATCTTTAGCTAAACTACTGCAACAGCGCTTTGGAGAAATGGTGACTACACAAATACTCCCAGGAAATCACCTCACCCCATTAGGACAAGATGTTAAATGGCAAACAGGTAAAGATTTTAACCCTTTGGATGCGATCGGACAATGGTTCAAACAAGAAGTATATCGTGACCTACAGCAGCTCAAGCGCACGATACTTTTTTGGCTTAACCCGGTATCACCGCTATAGTAAGGGGTGTGAGGGTGTAGGGGTATAGGGGTGTAAGAGGAAATAAAATAGTTAGTCGTGCTTTCTCTTCCCGATTCCCAATCCCCAATCCCCATTGCCCCTAATCCCCAATCCCCAATCCCCGTACTCTATGAGAAGCCGCTGACGCGTCTACGCGAAGCGTCTCCTCTGGAGAATCCCCAATCCCCGCCTATTGCCTTCTTAGCCTATGTTTCAAATTCTAGTAATTGACGATGACCCAGCAGTTCAAATACTGCTGAAAAGAATGCTGGAAAGACAGGGTTATAAGGTTGTTGCTGTTAACAACGGTGAGGAAGGAATTAAACAAGCTTCTATTGGCAATCCTGCATTGATTATTTGTGATTGGATTATGCCAGGAATGAGTGGACTGGAAGTTTGCCAGCGCATCAAAGCAGATCCAAAATTATCCACTACATTTTTCATTCTGTTAACATCTCTCGATTCGATTGCCGATCGCGTCAAGGGTTTGGATGCTGGTGCTGATGACTTTATCACCAAACCAATTGAGCATAATGAATTACAAGCACGGGTGAGAGCAGGATTACGCCTGCATCAGTTAAGTCGAGATTTGCAAACTCAAAAGCTGATTTTAGAAACTGAATTGGCAGAAGCAGCAGAATATGTGCGATCGCTGCTTCCTTCTCCAATGACAAAACCGTTTAGTATTGATTTTTGCTTCATCCCCTCACGACAACTGGGGGGTGATTGTTTAGATTATTACTGGCTTGATCCTGATTGTCTGGCAATTTATTTATTAGATACCGCCGGACATGGACTCAGAGCGACTCTACCTTCAATTTCTGTACTCAATTTACTGCGATCGCGCGCTCTTAAAGGTCTGAATTATTATCAACCAAGTGAGGTATTAAGAGCATTAAATGATACTTTTCAGATGAACTACCAAAATGATAAATATTTTACTATTTGGTACGGTGTTTATAACCGTGTGCAGCGTCGATTAATCTATTCTAGTGCAGGTCATCCACCTGCAATTTTATTATCTCCTAAATCGACCAATCCTACTGAAGTTCAACTTTTGAAAACTCCAGGTATGCCAGTTGGAATGTTTCCACAGGTAAAATATGCTGATGGTTTTTGCAATATAGAAAAAAATAGTACTCTTTATATTTTTAGTGACGGTGCCTACGAAATCACCAAATCTGATGGTACGCTTTGGGGTTTAGATGCTTTTATTAAAATGCTGGTTGGGTTACAGCATCCTGTAGGTTGCCAAGTTAACAAAATTATCCAGCAATTAATCGTTGTGAACTCACAAGAAGTTTTTGATGATGATTTATCTATACTACAAGTGAATTTTAATTAAGTTATTAAATTTAAAAAGACCGATCAATGTTTATGACTATTAATATATTTATGAAATTCATCTTGGTTGGCAAAAATTTCAAACACCTTGTCCATACCTGTCAGTTCAAATAAAATTCTAATCTGTTCATTAATAGAACATATAACTAACCTGGTATTAACTGCTCGCAAGGCTTTAAAAGCTAATACTAAAGCACCAAGACCAGAACTATCCATAAACGTCACATCTTTAAAATCAACTAATACAGTCTTTGCACCACTTTCTAATCCTGTGGTAATTTTGTCGCGAAACTCCTGTGATTTAGTAGCATCTATAATTCCGTCTACTTGAATAACTTTGACTGAACTACTCATCATTTTCCACCACTAGCATAATGTCGTAAATTTAGCATTATATTACCAAGTATAATTGCTAATAATATTTGTTGCCATATTCAAGTGTTAGACCTAAAATGATAGATATATAATTTTCTGCTAAAAGTTATCTTTGTCGTAGAGGAATAGCAATTATAAATTCTGCCCCTATTCCTGGTACAGAGATGCACTTCAAAGAACCACCGTGTTTTTCTGTAATAATCTGATAGCTAATGGAAAGTCCCATTCCTGTACCTTTACCAATAGGCTTAGTGGTAAAAAAAGGGTCAAATAGTCTCTGTTTAACAATATCTGGAATTCCTAACCCATTATCAGCAATATTAATTATGACTTGCTTATCTGGGTTTAGTTCCGTGTAAATGCGGATATAAGGTTTTTTTACTGGTCTTTTGTTGTCTGATAATGATTCTTCGAGAGCATCAATAGCATTTGCCAAAATGTTCATAAATACCTGGTTGATCTGTCCTGCGTAGCATTCAACTAGAGGTATGTTGCCGTATTCTTTAATGATCTCAATAGCTATGCGATCGCCTTGATCTTTGAGCCGATGATCTAGAATCATCAGGGTGCTATCGATACCCTCATGAATATCTACCTCTTTCATTTCGGCTTCATCCATACGGGAGAAGTTTCGCAACGAAAGCACTATTTCCCGAATGCGTTCTGCTCCTGTATTCATTGATTTAAGCAGAATGGGCAAATCTACCATGATAAAATCTAGCTCAACCTTTTTGATCTCTGCCTGTATTTTGGGTGCAGGATCAGGGTAGTATTGCCGATAAAGTTGCACTAGCTCAAGTAAGTCTTCAATGTACTCCTTAGCATAAGTAAGATTACCGTAGATAAAGCTGATGGGGTTATTAATTTCGTGGGCAACTCCTGCTACTAATTGACCCAAACTGGACATTTTTTCATTTTGGATGAGTTGGATTTGGGTACATTGGAGTTTTTGCAAGGCTTGTTCTAGGTCTTTTGTTTGTTGCTTTAACTGAGTTTCGACTTGTTTGCGTTCGGTAATATCGGTAGCAGTACAAATAGCACCAATGACATTCCCAGCTTGATCTCTCTGGGCGATAAAATTACACAGCAAATTCAACCTTCTATGATCTTTAGCAAAATGGACAGTTTCATACTGAAACAAAGACTCTCCTGCTAAAACGTGTTGAATATTCTTTTGTTCTTTCTGAATTTGCTCAGGTGGCTGAAAGTCTGTAAACAAGCGACCAATCATTTCTTCTGGTTCGTAGCCATGAATGTGTCTGATTGCTTGATTTACAAAGGTAAAACGACCTTCAGTATTGATTGAACAGATCAAGTTTTGCGAAGACTCTACTAAATCGCGATACTTTCTTTCACTCTCTTTTAGGTCTGTTTCGGCTTGTATGCGTTTAATACTCAAGGCAATCTCGTTAGCAGCCAATGCTAGTATTTGCAAAGTTGATTCTGACAAGGGTTGACGGGCAAACATGGCAATGACGCCAAAAAGTTCACCATTTAACATCAGAGGATAACCTGCAAAGGCTACCATACCTTCTCGCTTTGCCCACTCTTTATCACCCACACGTGGATCTTCTAAAACTGCATTTGTCAAGTGTGGTTGCTGTTCTTCAGCAATTAAACCAATTTTGTACATTCCTACAGGCACCCGACGATGGGGTCCATTAATATGAGTGTACATTCCTGAACTGACTTGCAACTCCAGCACATTTTCCTGATTGTTCAAAGTCCAGATACGAGCAAAAGCAGCATCTAGGTGCTTGACCATAGCATCAGTGCAGCGCTTGAGAACTGTCTGTAAATTATCATTTTGAGTAATAGCAGCGTTTAAATCGGCATGAAAAGCAGTGATATGTACTTTTTCTGCAAGTAATCTTTCCGCTTGTTTGTGTTCAGTTATATTTTGTATCGTACCAACCAGAAACAGATTACCTACTCCGTCATCAAACAAGCATTTTTTAGTAACAATGATGTGTTTTATTCCTTGAGCATCAGTAAAAATTTCTTCATTTTCATTGGTGATACCCGTAGTAAAAACTAGTTCATCTTTTTGCCAAAATACATCTGCTTCTGCTTCTGGGAAAAAATCATAATCTGACTTGCCGATTAGTATTTCGCGACTAAAACCTGTGAAGCGACAGAAAGCATCGTTTAGTAGTACCCAGCAATGTTGACGGTCTTTAACAAAAATTGGGTCTGATATGGCATTGACAATCTGGAGTAAAAATTTTATACAAAACTTTTTTGATTGTGCTGGTAGATTATTAATGATTTTGTCTTTGCTCATGCCTGAGAATTGTTGGTTGAGTTTTCCGCCTAACTTTTTGTTGGTAAGTTACTGTGTCAGATGTCTAACATCTGAATTCACGTCTTAACAGTGTTAGTATTCCCGGAATTCTCTATGTCTCAACAGTAGGTATATTTTTCCGTTATTTACAGAGGGCTTACCTTGGCTCGATAAAGTAACTTGTCGCCTTGGCGATAACCAATGTAGCGTACCTTGACAATATCTCCTGGTTGTGCAGTACCATCCAGCAATTGATGGTACTGGGGATCGTAGGGTATTTCTGATCCAACAGAGGCGATCGCTTCTATTCCCCAATCCTGCAAAAGTCTTTCTAGCGGTTTTTGTACCAACGGCACAATGTTAACAGCACTTAGCTGGGGATTTTCCCGCGCTTTCTGAGCTGCTGTAGGAAACTGCAATAATAAAGATTCCAGCAGTTGTAAACTTGACTGCTGGAACTCTTGTTGCAAACTCAAGCGCTGCTGTTGTAGTTGTAATTGCAGGCGATCGTACTCTATTTTTAAGTCTGTGATTTGTTGCGATAATTCCTCAGATGTGGCTTTATTTGGTAACAATTCTTGCCCAGAAAAACTTGCCACTAATTCCTGTAATGATATCTGGAATACCTGCGACAGCTTGAGCATGACATCTACGCGCATCTGCTCAACTCCAAACCGTCGTAGCCGCAAAATTTGTCGTTCTGAAACCCCAGCAGCACGACTCAGTGCTTTATAACTAGAAACACCTACCCGTTGCATTAAATCTTGTAATTTTTGGGTGAAATCAGTTTGGGGCATTGGGGATTGGGAATCAGGGATCAGGGATCAGGGATTGGGGGTAACGGGGATCGGGGATAAGGGGTAACGGGGATTGGAAAGAATTTTGGATTTGCGATTTTGGATTGGATTTGAATCTAAAATCTAAAATTGCTTGTACCCCTTGTCCCCGATCCCCGATCCCCCATCCCCCATACCCCATCCCCCAAACCCCATACCCCAAACCCCAAACCCCCAACCCCCAAACCCCAAACCCAAAACCCCAAACCCAAACAACAAAAACCCAAACACCAAAACCCCAAACCCCGAACCCCATACCCCAAACACCCAAACCCCAACCCCCAAACCCCAAACCCCATGTAAGTTAAAAAAAGAAAAAATAAAAAAAAAAAAAAAAAAAAATGG
>NZ_JBHFLM010000241.1:0-2529 GCF_041928655.1 Pelatocladus sp. BLCC-F211
CGGTGTACACACAAGTATATGCCGCGAGGGTTTCAACTCTTTTAGCCCCATAAATACCCAAGTTTCGGTCAACTGAAAACTCCATTTATCAGGCTAATTTTAAGGCTAGGGTAACGAAACCAAGTTTTAGGTGGGATTTCATCCGTACCAACAACTTACCACTATAAGTTTCATCATTACTAGGTAAAGGTATTTCATCCCCAGCTTGATACACAGTTTCAATCCACAACTCTCGCGCCTCATTTATATTTGTCATCGCCTCTTCTAAAGTTTCACCTTGAGAAAGACATCCAGGTAAATCTTTAATTTGAGCAACATATCCTCCTTCTGGATCAGGATATAAAGTCACAGGATATTGAAGATTTAAATAGTATTCTAAAGATGATTTTTCAGTTTGTTTCTGCTTCTGATTCAATTTCTCTATACATCACACTAATTTTCATAGGTTTGTAGTAGGGGCTTTAGCCCTCGTTTAAGCACTAAAGTGCTTACTACGAACTTTTTAGACTGTCAAAATCTTTGTTACAGACTACTAGTATTATATGTAGTATCACGCGATGGTTACAACTAGCCGCGATCGCCAGCAACTCGCCATCATCACCTTGTCAGTTCTCGAATGCTAAGGAATTTACCGAAACATTAATTTTTATTGAACTTTAGCAACACGAATGTTGTTTTAGTAGAGCATCCAATCCCAATCAGTAACAACGTTTCAAGCTTTATTAGGGGATGTAAACTTACAAGAAGCCAACTACTGTCAGGCTAGAACATTTGAGAGAATCAAAAACGATTTAATAATTAGACGCAAAAGTCCACCTCTTATTCGGACACGCCTGGTTTAATTTAAACGGAGAACACTATTATGAAATTGGCTTACTGGATGTATGCAGGCCCAGCCCATATCGGCACTCTGCGGGTTGCCAGCTCTTTCAAAAACGTTCATGCTATCATGCACGCACCACTGGGCGACGACTACTTTAACGTCATGCGCTCTATGCTGGAACGGGAACGGGACTTCACCCCAGTAACTGCTAGTGTTGTGGATCGCAACGTTTTGGCGCGTGGTTCCCAAGAAAAGGTGGTAGACAACATCACCCGTAAAGACGCTGAAGAACATCCAGACTTGATTGTTCTTACCCCCACCTGTACTTCTAGTATTCTGCAAGAAGATTTGCAAAACTTCGTCGAACGGGCGCAGTTGGAAGCCAAAGGCGATGTGATGCTGGCGGATGTGAACCACTATCGCGTCAACGAATTGCAAGCAGCCGATCGCACTCTGCATCAAATTGTCCAGTTCTACATTGAAAAAGCTCGTAAAAAGGGTGAACTTCCAGAAGGTAAAACCGCAAAACCTTCTGTGAACATCATCGGTATTTCTACTCTCGGCTTCCACAACCAGCACGACTGCACCGAGTTGAAACGGTTGATGGCAGACTTAGGTATTGAGGTAAATGCTGCTATTCCTGAAGGTGCTTCGGTTCACGAGTTGAAAAACCTACCTCGCGCTTGGTTCAATCTTTGCCCATACCGCGAACTCGGCTTAATGGCAGCTCGTTACCTGGAAGCAGAATTTGGGATGCCCTACGTAGATATTGCCCCGATGGGCGTAGTTGAAACTGCTCGTTGCATCCGTAAAATTCAGCAGATTGTTAATGTCCAAGGCGCTGATGTTGACTACGAAGACTTCATCAACGATCAAACTCTGCATGTATCCCAAGCTGCTTGGTTTTCCCGTTCGATCGACTGTCAAAACTTAACAGGTAAAAAAGCAGTCGTCTTTGGTGATAATACCCACGCCGCCGCTATGACCAAGATTTTAGCGCGGGAAATGGGCATTCACGTTGTTTGGGCTGGAACTTATTGCAAATATGATGCTGACTGGTTCCGGGAACAAGTCAGCGAATACTGTGATGAAGTTATTATTACCGATGATCATGGTCAAATTGGGGATGCGATCGCTCGTGTCGAACCCTCGGCTATTTTCGGAACACAAATGGAACGCCATGTTGGTAAGCGTCTAAATATCCCCTGCGGTGTGATTGCTGCACCTATCCATATCCAGAACTTCCCCATTGGTTACAAACCATTTATGGGTTACGAAGGTACTAACCAAATTGCCGACTTGGTCTACAACTCCTTTACACTGGGAATGGAAGACCACTTGTTAGAAATCTTCGGTGGACACGATACAAAAGAAGTAATTACTAAGGGTATATCTGCGGAATCTGACCTCAACTGGACTAAAGATGGTGTCGCAGAATTGAATAAAATTCCCGGTTTTGTTCGTGGTAAAGTGAAGCGCAACACCGAGAAATTTGCTCGTGAGCGAGGTATTAAGGATATCACTGTTGAAGTACTGTATGCTGCGAAGGAAGCTGTAGGAGCATAGTTAAACCTCGTCCATCTTGAAAAGAGGAGTTTTTCAAAAAGGACATTATGTAGGTTGGGTGGAACGGAGTGTAACCCAACATTAACCAGACTATAATGTTGGGTTTCGCTGTCGCTACACCCAACCTACAAAACTACAGT